>NZ_JAFLWG010000052.1:0-59313 GCF_017316315.1 Enterococcus sp. DIV1298c
TGCTTGGTTCTGTACTGCTTTCACTTGTGCTTGGTTCTGTACTGCTTTCGCTCGTGCTTGGCTCTGTACTGCTTTCACTCGTGCTTGGTTCTGTACTGCTTTCGCTTGTGCTTGGTTCTGTACTGCTTTCACTTGTGCTTGGTTCTGTACTGCTTTCGCTCGTACTTGGCTCTGTACTGCTTTCACTCGTGCTTGGTTCTGTACTGCTTTCGCTTGTGCTTGGTTCTGTACTGCTTTCACTTGTGCTTGGTTCTGTACTGCTTTCACTTGTGCTTGGCTCTGTACTGCTTTCACTTGTGCTTGGTTCTGTACTGCTTTCACTCGTGCTTGGCTCGGTACTGCTTTCACCTGTCTTATCATCCGTATCTGTGGCAAGAAAAATTTCATTTGGATCCCAACGGTTTGTTGTGGCATTTAAAGTAACATTTTTCCCAATGATCGTTCCATCCTGACTTTGGTTGACCGTGATATCCGAACAAGGGGCAATAATCGTTCCTTGAAATGGTGCATCAATTGTCAGTTGTCCAGTTTTAGTCCCAAAATTCCAAGAAATATTGGCATCAGAAAAATCTTCTGTTTGATGGTTTGAGCGATCATTATATTGGATTTGTGAATGCACAGTGAAATCTTCTGGCACATCCACAACGTTTATGACAATCACTTTCCCATCAGGATTATTGATTCGCAATGGTGTGTTCTTTGCAAGAACCGAAGCATCCACGTTGATGATCAAAGGTTCATCACCTTCAATACTTGTACAATCGATCACACGATTATTCATGTCGGGAAAATCAGCAGTTGTATATGTTTTTGATGAGTCTGATGTCATCAGCTTATCTGAAGCTTCAATCAATCGTTCAAATTCCTTTTCAAAATCAATATATTGTTGACCTGGTTGATCTTGATAGAATTCATCTTGTGTTAGATGATCCAATCTCGTCCCGTTGACCACAACTTTATCATTTTCACTCGTGACCACATTTCCCGAACCCACAATAAATTCATTCACGCGGGTATCAGAAGCAGAGGTCTCGACTGAACTGCTAATGTTCTCTATAACCTGTGCATAGTTGATCTCGTTGTTTAAATCTCCTGTAGTGATCGAGGTACCGAAATTATTTGTGGCTGATAACACACCCGTTGCTACATTGCCCTCTGTATGCGCATTGATCGTTGTTTTTTCTTTTGCGAATACATGGAACTGAGAAGCAATTCCTAGTAGTCCATAATCACCAGTCAAATCATCATAGACACTTCCTGGATCTTGTGGAATAAATGTTTCGGCAATTACTTGGATTGGAAAACACAGATTGATCACCAAAGCCGATAGTAGGAATAGATTCAAAAACTTGTTCTTAAACATAATTTCATCTCTTTTCATAAATATATGAATTTCCATAACATAAAAACATTTGTTATTATAGTCCTAAAAGTTAATAAAATAAACACCTTTTCTGAAACTTTTCTAGAAATTAACAATTTATTGAAATCTTGTTTATAGATGATTCCTATTCACCACCACTTTTATAGCTATTACTTTGTTATAGTTTAAAAATAATCCAGAAGTTTTTAGCTTTGTTCCATCTATTCAAAATAAAAAAACGAGCGAAATTTTAACATCATACGTCAAAATCACACTCGTTCATCATTATTTATCATAGTATCGTTTCTTACTTTTTTAAAAGCTTTTTATCTTGTAATGTATATATTTCGTCACAAATATTAGCTACGGAAAAATCGTGTGTTACCATAATAAAACTAGTTCTTGTTAATTCAATTCTCTGAAAGATATTTAAAACCATCGATTCAGTTTCAGCATCTAAAGAACCTGTGGGCTCATCCGCTAAGATCAGCTTAGGTTCCGTAATAAGTGCTCGTGCAATTCCCACTCTTTGCTTTTCCCCTCCAGATAGATAGAAAGGATTTTCTAACAATAAATCCTCAATAGCTAGACTTTGGGAAACAGCCTGAACTTTTTGGTCAATTATTTTCTTTTCGATTCCTAAATATTTTAAAGGTAAAGCAATATTATCAAATACATTTTTACTCTCGATCATAGGATTATTCTGGAAAATAAATCCAATATTATTTAAGCGATTGGCGCTCAACTCATTCGCGCTCATTTTTCTAAGGTTTTTATCTTCAAAGAATATATTTCCTGTATCTGCTTTGATAAGACCAGCAATCAATTTTAATAAAGTGGTTTTACCACTCCCGCTTTTCCCCATGATCGCTATTTTTTGCCCCTCGTTTAGATCCAAATTCAGGTGTTGAAATAATTCTTTCTTATTCCGGCCATCTCTTATTTTAAGGGAAACATCCTGTATACTAATCATTTGTAATTCTCCATTTTCTAAGAATAATAGTTGATATTAAAAAGAATAAAAAAAGTAAAAGTAAGGACAAGCTGAGTAAACGAATAAAGAGACCAAGTGTCACTTCCCCTAAATAGTTAGCTAAAATTAAACTTACACATAGAACAAAGGATAAAAGCAATATTTTTTCTCCCATGATATAATTACGAATTTCTTTTTTTGTCGCTCCAAACAACAAATGTAATTGGTATATTCTTTTATCTCGATACATTTCTAAACAACAAAAAACAATAGTTATCAACACTAATATAATTATTGAAAAAGAGACAACTAATTTTAGTAATTCATTGTTTTTAGTGATTGTAAATAAGAGTGACGATAAATGAAATCCTGATTCACCTATTAAATCGACTGTCCCCACTTCATATGTCGCAGAAATATCATTTACTAACTTATAAACTTTTTCCTGAGAGAACGATTCTGGAACTTGAAAGTAGCCATTGATCCCATTTAGAAAATGTTTTTGAAAAAATGAAAATTCTTCTTCACTGATTTTTTGAGGTGCATGTTCGATAAATGGCAAAATCATATAATGGTCTAGCACATAGTCTTCGTACTCGTTAAAAGTAATCCTTTCTCCTTTTTCAACGAAACCAATGACCTCTGCCTCAAATTCTTTAAAAAGATAAGATAGCTGTATGTTATCTCCCATAGAAAAATGATCGGAGTAACTATCCCCTAAGATAACTGAGATTTTCCCACTACTATATTGATAATCATCCTGAGAAAAAGAATCTCCAGTGGCTAGTCTAAGCTTGAAGCGTTTCAACGCATGATCGTTTACCTGTAAAGATTTGAAAGGGATCTCTTCTTTACTCAAACTTCGATCAAAACCAACAATTTGCTCGTAATTTTCGATAAAATGAGTTGGTAAATCTTTATCCTGCAAATAATTGATACTTTGACTACTCACTATCTGATAGTTTCCTATTTGGCTGTCCATTAATTCTTTGTACATAGCATTCAGATAATTAACGCTCTGAAGATTCTTTAAAAAGTTTTCTTCTTTTTCCCCAATAAGCGTGTCTACCAACTTAAAGGTTTTTGTGTTTCCTACAGACAGCCTATGCTCTTCATTATGATTCTCTTGAAACATGACAGTTGAAATAGATAGTGTCAAAAATGAAAATAGTAAAAACAGTCCATAAAAGAATAGCAAATACTTTTTTCTTTTTACAGATTCAAGAACCTCTACTATAAGATTATTTAATTTCATCGATGTTCCTCCAATTCCGTATAAAAAGAAAACTAAACAGAAGGACTGAACATCCCACGATAAGCATTTGCGAAGAAATATAACTAACAGCAAATATAGTTATCGAATCATAAATGGACTGTTTGAACGGTAAATAGACTCCTCCCAAAACAAGAATACTCTCAATTATCCAGAAGAAGAATAAGTGTTTCACTTCTTCTAAGAGCACAGTATTTCTCGATATCCCTATCGTTTTTTTCAGCGATCTTGTCGACTGAGTTAATGTTAAATAAAACAAGACACACATCCCAATTGCTAATAAGCATAGTACTTGAAATGAATATCGCAACACTTGATTATTATTTTCTAAATTATTCGCATTATAGGATCTGGTATCCTCCGAATAAGTAATAGCTGCTATATCATTTATCAGCTCACTTTTTAGCTTTTCCATCGTTGCCTTATTTGAATTGATTTGATACACTCCATTGGTTTGATTTCCTTCTAATGAATTGATATTTACCAAAGCTGTTTTTGATAAATTTTTTGCATAGCGACTGTCTAATATACCAATAACTTCGTACTCTTTTTCTTCAATACGTATAGTTCCTGTATCTGTATTTGCCAATCCTTCCCCAATGATTGCTCTGTTTTTTCCATCATAAAAATCCTCTCGCACAAAACTTCTGCCTTCAATCAGCGGAAGATACCAATCATAATTCGTATAAATAGCTTTAAAATAGAAGTTGCTTTCTAAATTTTTAACAACCAAAATATTTTTTTGATCCTCTAATAATTCTCGCCATTTTTCAGAATCTATCTTTTGGTTAGCGATGAGACGAACTGTGTCTTTAGAAGTAAAATGATTCGATACAAAATCTAAATTTCTTTGATTATAAACATAAAATAAAGAAAAAACATTTATCAAAGTAGCAATCAAAAATATCATATTTATAATGAAAAAGAGTATTTTTTTCAATTCGTTTTCCTCTTTTCTAAAAATCGATGTGTGAAAAATGGTTGCCCTACTATCGTATTTTTATCAGCTAGTTTTTCGCCAATCCCCCTTCTCCTTTCATTCATCCATCAAAAATCCCGAAACTGATCCAGTCGCTAGTACAGATTATGTACAATAAAAAAGCCGAAGCTTATTGCATCTACTAAAACCAACGATCAAATCCTTTTCTCGGTCCGTGAAATTTCCCTAGTAAAAAATCTATACCAATCTTACTGTATCACATAAAAGAAATAATTTTTTACATTGATCAGAAATTACTGCTTTGGAGTCATAATCGTTTCCCCTGATTACCTGCTTCTAGCTGAAAAAAAAGAACAACAAAAAAGGCTGTTTACGGATTTCGTACCAGCCTTTCTTTTCAAACGATTCATTTAAAAAATCACTCGACGATTTTCTTTTGCATATGATCATAAAGATGCCCACTGATCGTACGTTCGCCCACTACTTTGAAGCCATGACGTTCGTATAATTTTCTAGCTTGCGGGTTTTGCTTATCGCAACTTAGTCCAATGGCATCGCGGTTTTGTTTTTTTACGATCGGTGGTAATGCTTCTAGCAAAGAGGAACCGATCCCTTGTCCTCTAAATTCTTCAGAAACACAGATTGAATCTAAATACCATTCATCAGGAAAGGTTTCTCTATCCGCAAACATTTCCACCTGTTCATAAATACCATGTTTTTGCAACACTTTCTCTAATGGTTGATCGATAAACGACTCTTCTTCGTCTGTATAACCATAAGCAATCCCTGCTACCTTGCCTTCTCGCTCGTCAACGATCCCTCTTGTATAGCTGTAGCGATAGTCTGGATCTGTGATTGCTTCTTCTAAGATCTCCAATGTTTTTTCTTCTCCGTACTTTAAAAGAAAGGGTAGATCCATATCTTTCAAAATAACTAAAATAAGCGGAGCAATCGCTGCCGCATCTTCTTTTCTTGCATTACGAATCATTTCTGACACTCCTTTTTTTCATTCTAACACAATGAAATCTAAGAGCAAAACAGCTAATTTAGATAATCCTCGATTTTTTGTGTCACAAAGTACCCATTCGAAACGATTGTTTTCGCTTCAAAGCGGCAATAGGGACAAACGATCGGCATCTCTTTTTTTACGTGTTCTACGATATGGTTTACTTCTTCATAAGTGAATTTTTTTCCACAGTTTGGACAAATCATTTTTTGCATGATTTCCTCAATCCCTTCTTTTTTTTACACTTTTAGCTTACTCTTAACTACCAAAAAAGAGAAGTGAAACCCCTTCTCTTTTAAGCGCTGATCAACACGTCTTCTAAGTGATTCTTGCCATCTACGGCTATCCGATAATACAACTGACCACTTTTTGTTGTGATTTCCCAACTTTTTGCTTTTCCTTGCTGTTTTCCGACTTTATGGACCGCTTCTTTCATAGCAGTCTGCGGATGTTTCACTTGCTGGATCGTTTTTAAACTAAAGAATTGCCCTGGCTCTTTCTGACTTTCTTCCACAACTCTTGACTTTCCTGAGATTGGGTTCACTGTTACGACGCGATCAGGAGTATAAAAAATATACTCATACATTTTTTTGTTACTTTGTTCTTCCTTTAATTGGTTGAACTGGATACGGCTGACTTTCTCTTCTTGGTATTCGTCTCGTAAGATAGTCACTGCTTTTTGCAATGAAACTTGATATTCTTGGTCACTGATGTCATCAAAGGAAAAGTTTGCATCCAATAGTCCTAATAGAGCGGCTAAGCTGACAATGATGGCGATCGACGTTGCAATGATTATTTTTTTCATTCGATTCTCTCCCTGTTTTCTTTTTAGAATAGCAAGAATCATAAAAGAAAAAAATCGAATGAAAGGAAGAAAAAGTGACAAATTTGTTACCTATTCATGTAATTCGAGGGGCAAACCGTCTGGATCAAAAAAGAAGGTCATTTTTTCTCCTGTAAAGGTATCGATGCGGATCGGTTCAGTTTCAATGCCCAGTTTTTGCAATTCAGCTACGGTTTCTTCAATTCTTTCTACTTTGAATGCTAAGTGTCTCAAGCCGCAAGCTTCTGGATAACTTGGTCTTTTAGGTGCATTTTCAATGCCGAAAATCTCAAGCTCCATCTCACCTAATTTCAAATCTAATTTATAATCTCCACGGTCTTCTCGATAATTCTCACGGATAACCTCAAACCCTAATAAATCAACGTAAAAAGTGCGTGACTTTTGATAATCTGACACAATGATTGCGACATGGTGGATCGTTGTTAAATTCATCTCTACACTTCCAATCTCTTTGTTTCCTTTATCTTATCAGGACTTATAGGAAGAACAAAGATTTTTCTCCCTCAACACAAAAAAACAGGAGCCACATCGCGTGGCTTCCCCTGCTTTTTCATCGTTTGTAATGCAAATGTATTTTTTCAGAAAACAATCAAATCGAATAATAACATATATTTTTTTAAAATGAAAGACTAGAAATATTTTTTTAAAGGAATACAATAATTTGTGTTCAGAAAATAATAAAACACTATATATTGTGTTCCAAGGAGTTTTTTACATGCGTAATTATCTAAAATTTTTAACTCATCAATTGAAAGGCTGGCCTCAACAGAATTATTATTTATTCTACTTTAGTTTAGGATGCCAAGTGATGACTCTAGTCAATCAGCCAATCACTTGGTTAGCGATCATTACCTTTATCGGTACTAATTTAGGTGTATTATGTATTTTATCGATCAACGCCGCCAAATCAGTCAATGGTATCTTAGGGATACTTTCTGCTCTTTGTTTTATTATCGTTGGTTTTTCTGCTAAAAATTACTTGAGTATCGGTGAACAGATTGCCTATATGGTTACTTTAGATATCCCTGTATTGTTAAGTAAAGAATGGAACCATAATATGGCTTCTAAAATTCGACAATTTAGTGGAAAAAGTTGGTTGATCGCCATAGCTGGTACTATTTTGGTTTACTTGGCGTCTGGTTATTTGATTGGCACGTATACAGATGATCCTCGTCCTTGGATCGATGCGATTGCTTTTTCAATTAGTCTGTCTGCTGGTATCATTAGCTTCCTTCGCTACAACAATCAATATTATTGGTGGCTTGCTTCCGGTCTTGCACAAATGGTTCTCTGGTATGTCTCATATACTCATGGTTCTGCTAGTTTAGCGATGTTTATCAATAGCTCAGTTTACTTGATCAACGACTTATTAGCCTTTACTGTATCCCCTTGGTACAACAAAAAAGAAAGAGAACGAATGCAACGAATGGAAGCGGAATACTTTTCACATCATGTTTCTTGAGACTTGCACTAGAAATTAATTTGTTCTTTCAAAATCATTAGCAAAGCGAGAAAATCACCAAAAATAGATTGGGACTTTTCTCGCTTATTTCTAGGTATCGACACGTTATGATTCTCTCAATAGTTCGAGACCACTAGAACAATTCCTTGATCAACATTCTAGTCTCTTCATCCATCGTTTGTATCACTGATTCCAATTCTTGGAATTTTTTCAATGCAAGCTGTTGTTCTGAAGTAAATACATAGTTTGCTTGTTCATATGCTTCCATCAAAGAGCGGACGGATTGCTGTTTGAGTTTCTTTGCAAGTTCTTGCCATTCTATTTCTGACACTGTTTTTGTTGCAGCTTGCTGTTTTTCTTCACGTTCCTTGCGTAAAGTCTTTAGAAAACCATTCCTCATTACCCGAGGAATGCTATCGAAAAAACCAGTTGTAAAGCCATAACGTTGATATTGTTGCCAAACAAAATGATAAATTTGTGGTTGGATAAAACGTTGCTCTTTTGCTAATCGGTTAACATCCAAATGCTTTTCTTCCCTTGATCCTTCTCTTAGATCAGCAATAAACTTTTCAAAAAAAGCAACAGAAGGGTGGCTTGCTTCTTCAAATGAAACAGACGACCAATCTTTTTGGAGAAATAGTTGATAATTAGATAAGAAATTCTCAACATCTTTCGTCAATTCTTCTGAAAAGTCCTCAAACAATGTTTTTTTCCCAAGGAATTTTTTCGGCTTATCTTTCGTTTGATATCCCACCTGCTGGATATATTTTTCCATTGCTTGATAGTCTGCTAAATAAATCGGTAATTGCGCTTGGCGAAATTCAGCGATTCGTGTAGTCAGCTTTTTGTCGGGAAGAATGGGCTGTTTAAGGCGCCGATTATGATACAGCATCAAACAATATTCTTGCCAAAGGCGCTCTGGAAAAGCAATATTTTGTTGTTTTAGCCATAGGATCTCATCAAGTGCCAGATCCACTTTCGTCATCCCTTGATTAATAGATGCTGCAACTGTAGGACTAACATGTAAATGTTCAGCAAAATGATTGATTCCTAATTTTAGCTCTTTGCCCGTTTTCGACGAACGAACGATATATTGCACTTTCAATTCACGCCCACATTCACAATACAGTTTCTGTTGCCTTCTTGATGTACGAAAAAAAGGATTGATCTTGAAGTCAGAAAAAACCCAATCTGTAGCTGCCAAATAATTTTCTTCCAAAAAACGAGAATGGATCAAATAGCGGCGATGTTGATCAATGACGATTCGTTGCTCTTTCGTCAACCGCTCGTAGATTTCCCATCGTTGGCTACTTGTATACTGTTTTGAGATTTTTATTGGATAGTGTTGCTTGAGTTCTTTAGGAAACCACTCGTCAAAAATGACTTGCCAACTTTCATTCATCGCTTGCACCTGCTTTTCTAAATAGGGATGTAAAATAAATCAAAAGAGCAACAAAAAAGCCGAAAATAGTGTTTCGGCTTTTCGCTGTCTCATACGTGACATTTCTAAACTAGCGTTCAGTCGCATCAGCCACTTCTATTGATTCAACTTGCGATCAATGAGTTGTTCCTGCATTGCCTGAAATGTCTTCTTTGTTGTTTACTGCCGCTTCTACCGCATAAGTCAATGAAGATGCAATATCATCAAGTGACATCGCTGGTGTCCCTACAGGACGATCAATGACTTGATCTGGTGAAAATGGCACATGGATGAAGCCGCCACGAATCGTTGGGAATTCTGTTTCGATCAAGTGTAGCAATCGATACATGATGTCATTACAAACAAATGTACCGGCTGTATAAGAAATATAAGCTGGTAATCCATGTTCTTGTACATTTTTTGTCATTGCTTTGATCGGTAATGAGGTAAAGTAAGCAGCTGGTCCGTCTGCTTCTAATGGTGTATCAAAAGGTTGGTTGCCTTCGTTATCTGCAATACGTGCTTCTGCAAGATTGATTGCTACTCGTTCAAAAGAAATTGCTGAACGTCCCCCTGCTTGACCGACACAAATCACGATCTCAGGTTGATGTTCTTGGATGGCTTCTTTCACGACTTGCCCACTCTTACCAAAGACAGTGGGAACTTCCAATTTAATGATTTCTGCGCCGGCAATCTCAGACGGCATTTTTTTGACTGCTTCATAGGCAGGATTTACTTTATCTCCACCAAATGGATCAAAACCAGTTACGAGTACTTTCATGTTCCATTCCTCCATTATTCTATCAATTTAATACGTCATTTCATCATCAAAAGATTTACTCAACCAACAAACAAAAATTTGTTAGTTGTGACGCGATCCAGCACTTGGAATCATTCGTTCCTATTCGAATGGTTCAGTGTCTGTCCATTTTAACAAAAAATGGACAATATTGAAATGTTTTGATGTTCGGAAAAAGAATCAATCTTCTCCATATTTAACGGAAATCGTTGATTCTTTTTCGCTCAATAAACTTATTTAAATAAAATCATATATACGATTTGGAAAACGAGCATGAATACAGCAACAAACAATTGATTCTTGATCACGCCGTATTTATCTTTCATTTCCAACATTGCTACTGGTACCACATTAAAGTTGGCAGCCATTGGTGTTAGCAATGTTCCACAGAAACCACATGTCAATGCGACCATTCCGATCAGCGCTGGATTAGCTCCTTGACTAAAGACAAAAGGAGCACCGATACCTACTGTCATGACGGTGATTGCCGCAAAAGCATTCCCCATGATCACTGTAAATAGAACCATTCCTAACGCATAGATGATGATCCCAATATTGACATTCCCTTCAGGAACGATCGTACCGACAGCACTGGAGATCACTGTACCAACTCCTGCACTCGTGAAGACCGCACCAAGTGAAGCTAAGAGCATCGGCAACATACTTAAAGGACCAACTGTCCCTAACATGTCTGATGCATCATCTAAGAAGGTTGTTGGGCGGTTGTCTCTTGAAAAGAACATCAAGATCAGCATCGCTACGAATACCCCCACACCAACACCGACTAAAGCACCTAAATCAGTGAACAGGGCGAATAAAATGGCAAAGATCCCGATACTCAATGCGGGAATAAAGATTTTCATGCCTAACTTGTCTGACATCTTTTCCATATATTCTTTTGATGGCAAACGACTTGCACCCTTGCTCACCTTTTTCGTGATAGCTGGGATCGTCATCGCGAAAATCAATACCCCATTGGCAATTGGCGATATCCAACGACCAGCAGCAATCACGACACCCAAAACTGTCCAGAAAAAGGCAGAACCAAATCGATGAGGGTTACTTTTATCAAAAGCATTACGAAGACCTGTATAGATCAAAACTAGCCCCATCAAGATATATAAGATTTCTAATAATTTTTCACTTAGTAATACTTCAGAATTTGTAAAAAAGTCTAAAAAACCCATCTTATTTCTCCTTTCCTGGATAGTATTTCTTCGCTAATTTCTTTTCTTTTAAATAGAAATAGACACTCGCTACGATCAGCGCAGTGATTGCGACTGGTATTTGCACCAACGCCAACTGACCAAGGGTAACTTCGTAGCCTAAATCTTTCAATGTGGATTGAACCAATAAAGCACCCGCACCACCGATAAATAGCACTTGCCCAAAGAACCAGCAGATATTCTCCATTGCTGAAGACATCCCTTTTAATTCCTCTTCATGTTCAGGATTAACTGTTAATCCTTTTGATTCCACAGTACCTAACGCCATCGGCATGATGATTGGACGGACAAAGCCGGCTACACCACCGAAACTAACGTTGAAGGCTGCAAAGATCATTCGGAAAACACCATAAATATCGATGATCATTCCAGCTGATACCTTCTTGAAACGTTTGATCAACGTTGCAGCAGATTCCTTCAGACCATTGCGTTCTAACGTACCAGTTGCTAACATAATGATAATAAAAATTGCCATTCCTCGGTTATTTACAAAGCTTGTACCTAAAGTTTCTAGCATTCCTTCAAGTCCTAAACCACCAGTAAAAGCTGTCACGACTAACGCAACCATGACGATCAAAATCGAATCTAACTTGAAAGCAAAACCAAGAATAACAATCAGTACGCCTAAAAGGCTAAGATAATTTTCCATCCGTTTTCCTCCTAAAAATTACATGATATTTTTTCATTATAAAATAAAATCGACTGAAAATATAGAGAAATCTTACAAAAAAATTTTTATATTGCAAAAATTCTGTCAATTCTATAACAAAGAAGCCATTTTATGCGTACTCTACGGCTGTTCTCTTCCTTACACTACATAACGACCCTTTGTTATTGACTACTTAACTAAAATATAGTCATTAATATCGATCATAAAAATAAACGAGGAGACTACAAATAGTAAAAAACTATTTCTAATCACCTCGTTTGTTTCATTGAATATAGCTTAGTTGATCAAGGTATAGATCAAGTAAATGATCCATAGATGTATCGGATAGAACAAATAGAAGAAATACTTGTCAAATGCGCGTCCAGTCCCTCCTAGTTTTCCATTGTACAAAATAATGAACGGAATGACTGTTACCATCATGAATTCGTTATCGAACGTCAAAAACTGATACAATGATTGGTAATCAGGCATTTGTGTATAAGATAAGATAGCTAAGCAAAATAGAATCAGCGTATATACAAAAATACCTACTATCAATTTCCCGTGTTCTTTTTTCTCACGGAAGAAGTACATCAGCAACAACATCGGAACTAAATAAATGCCCCCTTCAGAAAAAGCCACAGTGATGAACATCAACACAAGTGCTGCTACTGAAAGTATTACCTTTCTCCAAATCGTCCCATTCATTATAGAAAGAACCCACATCAAGCAAAATAGTAAGAATAATGTCAAAAAGATATTATGTGGCCCTAAAAATAAAAAATAGTTTGGCTGATTATTGTACGAACTAATGTAATTTCCTGTTGCTAAATTATAGATAACATTTCCAATAGCCACTACAAAAGCCGCCATTCCTAATCGTTTTGCATATTGATATTTACTGTGCGTATACTTGAAACCTTCAACTAATAAAAACACAAATAATGGCGCAACGAAACGTCCTAACCATGAAACCCAACTAGGCAACCCTAATTGCATCCCGAAATAACTATTGATATGATCAACGACCATAAAGACAATCGCTATCCATTTCAATTGATAGCTCGTCAACCCTTTTACCCTCATATATTTCCTCCTTTTTTCTGTGACTCACAAAACAAGTATAGACAATCGTCTTATCTTTCGACCATCTTTCTCTCAATATTTTCCCTTACAAAATTGTTTGTTTGATCAATCATTACAATCGTCCTGAGAACGATCCTTCTTTTTATCCTTTTATCGGGTAACAGACACGAAAAAACATCTGAGAAATGACCATGATCTGGACAATCTCTCAGATGTTATTGAGTAAAACAAAAATAGTAACTTAACTTTGCTCTAAAGATGTAACACTCCAGTCGCAAATAATGCCGCTGCTACTATCCCAAAAATCGATACTAATGAAAGCAATAGATAATCAAGTTTTGTCTGTGGAGTAGCTTGTTGTTTTTCTTTTCTTGCTTTGAGATAAAACAAGATACCTGGTAAAAACAATACAAGAACGAGCATCACTTCATTGAAAGCGACAAATAACATCGCCCAAACTTGAAAAGCACTTGCTAATAGCCCAACAAAGAACTGGACCCACTCTTTTCTTTGATAAGAAAGTTTCATTTGATACAATCCTAAAAACAGCCATGTAAAGAAGATCGCTGCTGTTCCGAGTGTGTAAGCAAAGTTATAGGCACTATCGGTAAACAATAGAGAAAGTAAAAAAGCATTTGTACATATAGTCGTTAATACGATCGCATATGTTGGTGCCCCTTTTTTATTGACTTTCCCCCAGCGTGCCGGCAATAATCCGTCATCCGCCATATTGCGCATCGTTTCGATCGGTAGGATCGTCCAAGACAACCATACACCGACCAAGGAAATGATCAAGCCACCATTGATCACGATGGCGCCCCATTTACCAACCATCATCTCAAACACATAGCCCATCGCAGGTTGCGTTTGTATCGTCTGTAGTTCCTGCATCGACATCGTGCCATAAGGTAACATGGAAACTAACACATAGATAACAATCAAGCCAAAAATACCTAAAATCGTGGCTTTTCCAACATCTGATTTTTTCTTTGCTCGTGAACCAACAACAGAAGCTCCTTCGATCCCTACAAATACCCATAGCATCACCATGATACAACTGAGAATCTGTCCTGAGAAAGGAACCGGTTGTCCATTCGCATTCAAGATGATCTCACTTGAAAAATTATTGATAAATTGTTGCAGTGAGAAGGTACTGATTGCAACGATAATAAATAAAAACAGAGGGACTAACTTACAGATCGTCACGATTGCATTGACGTAACTTGCATTTTCGACGCCGCGATTGACAAGCCAAGCATATCCCCATAAAAAAATCGTACTGACAATGACTGAGGCAATATTTTGCCCGCCATCAAATATTGGAAAGAAGTAACCTAGCGCACTCATCAATAAAGTAGCAAAGGCCACATTTCCTAACCAACAAGTCAGCCAATACCCCCAACCACTGATAAATCCTGCAAATCGACCAAAACCAGCTTCGGCATAACTAAAAATACCACCTTCTAACTCTGGTCGTTTTTTATTGATATTATTGATTGACAACGAGAGCATCATCATGGCAGACCCAACTAACACCCAGCTGAATATTGCCGGGCCACCAGCCGATCCTGAGATGTCGGTCATAATACCGAAAACGCCACCTCCAATCGCCGACCCAATCACTAAGGCCGCTAACGGGATCAACCCAATACCTTTTCTCTGTTGCTCTGTGTCCATGTACCCATCCTCCAAAATAAAACGCTTTTATATGCAAAGTATAGCAAATCTTCGTTCCATTTATTTCTTTCAAAAAAATTCTAATTGAAATTTAATTGTAACTACTTTTTTCTAATTATACAAGGAAAGTGAATGCTCATTTCATTTTTCTTCCCTACCTAAGAAACAAAAAAATGCTATACTAGTTAAGAATGATTGGAGGACGAGATCATGAATATCTTATATATCTCAATTTCTGGTAATACCCGAGGATTCGTCAAAAAATTAGCGGCATTTGCTGCGGAACAGCATGACATAGATGCTTCACTTCCCTTAGTCGATTTGAAGGAGATCCATGAAAATAGCGACTTTGAAAAAGAAACTGAACCTTTTTTTACCTTTGTACCTACTTATTTAGAAGGAGGTAATGGCATCGATAGCGGTGATCAGGAGATTTTGACAGAGACTATGCGTGAATATTTGGAATACCAAGAAAATCATACGCTTTGTCTTGGTGTCATCGGTAGTGGGAACAAAAACTTTAATCATCAATATTGTTTGACAGCAAAACAATATGCTGAACAATTTGGCTTCCCTATGGTAGAAGACTATGAATTACGTGGTACACCAACAGATGTCGAAAGAATCTATCGGGCCTTAGTTGACCGTTATAAAGCATAACAAAAAGCGCAAAATCGAAAGGATTTTGCGCTTTTTGTTATTTCACACTTTCAACATCCATTACTGGTGTTTTTGCTTTTGCTTCACCTGTATGTGTCAAAACAAACGTATGGACATGTTCCATATTAGTCAATAGAACCATCATAGCGGTTTCTTTTCCGGCATCTTTGATCGCAGCTAGATCAACTTCGGCTAACAACGTATCTTTTGTCACAGACTGTCCTTCACTCACTTTTATATCGAATGGGACTCCACCTAATTCAACCGTATTGATGCCCATATGCACCAAGATCTCTAACCCATCAGAAGTGGTCAATCCGATGGCATGTTTCGTTGGGAAAATCGAGCTGATGACCCCTGAAGTTGGGGCATAGATCTGACCGTTGATCGGTTCAACGAAATAACCTTCTCCCATCATCTTTTGAGCAAAAACAGGATCACTCGCCTGTTCGATTGGTTGCACCGTACCGTCCGCTACTGCATATAGTTGAACTGCTTGTGTTTGACTAGGCAAAACAGTCGAAGATTCGACATAATCAGAAGTTTCTTCTGCGATTTCTTCTTTCAGCAATTGTTCTTTTGGAATACCGAAAAAGAAAGTAGCTAAAAATCCGCCAGCATAAGCGGCCAATAACCCAAGAACGTAGCCAAACCATTTGCCATTTGAAATCAAAGGAATCAACGCTGCACCAGAAGGGCCAATGGCAATCGCACCAATATTTCCGATCAAACCGATCACCGCACCACCGATACCGCCTCCGATACAAGCAGTGATAAACGGACGGCCTAAAGGTAACGTTACACCGTAGATCAACGGTTCACCGATTCCTAAAATCCCAACAGGCAAAGCCCCTTTGATCATCTCAGTCAATTCTTTGTCTTTTTTACATCTAACCCATAATGCTAAAGCTGCCCCAACTTGTCCTGCACCTGCCATCGCCAAAATAGGTAATAGTAATGTATAGCCTGTTTGATCGATCATCTGTGCATGGATCGGAGTTAAAATCTGATGCAAACCAAACATCACCATTGGTAGGAACAATGTACCTAACACAAATCCGGAAAAGGCTCCGCCCACGCTAAGTACCCAATTGATTCCACCAACCATGCCATCTGAGATAAAGCCTGCTAATGGCATGATCAAGAATATCTCGATCAAACCAATCACGATCAATGAAAGGGTTGGTGTGACAATGATATCTACCGCATCGGGAACGATTTGGTGCAATTTCTTTTCGACGATCGAAAGCAACCAAACCGCAAAAATCACTCCAAGGATACCACCTTGTCCCGCAGCTAAGGGCTGACCAGTGAATAAGTTCGTTAAAGGCGCTTCTGGATTCATTCCCAACAACATAACAACCGCACCGATGACACCACCAAGCGTAGGAGTTGCGCCAAATACTTGAGCCGCATTGATCCCAGTGTAAATGACAAGATAACTAAACATCCCGTTTTTAAGAATGTTCATGATATCGATGTACTGTTGCCAAGTCGCACCATCAATTGTTCCAGCTGTTACGAGATTGGTCAATACCGCAGCAATCCCCGCAACGATCCCTGTACCAACGAAAGCTGGGATCATTGGGACAAATATATTAGAGATATCTTTTAAAACTGATTTGATTTTCGATGGCTTCTGTTTTGATTTTTGCGCATTTTTCATCGCTTGCGCCCGTTCATTGACTTTGTCTTTCCCTGATAAGCCAACAGAAGAATCAGGGGTTCCAGGGATTTTTTCTCCTAATTTTACACCAGCTTGATCCACCATTTCTTGTGCGACTTTGTTCACTTTTCCCGGTCCGATGATCACTTGTAACTGTTCATCCTCTACTACTCCCAGCACTCCTGGTATCGCTTTCAACTCTGATACATCAACAAGCGATTCATCGATGATCTTCATGCGAACTCGGGTCATACAATGGACAACGCTGTCTACATTGTCCATCCCACCTGCTCCAGCATAAATTTGTTTTGCCAGTTCTGCTAAAGTCAATTCATTTTTTCCCATTTCCACTTCCCCCTTACAACGTTCGTTTTACAAAGCCGTCTGCCTCAGCTAGTTTTCTTTTTGCTGTTTCTTTGTCACTATTCGTCAATAACATAACGATGGCTAGTTTAACATTTTGTTCCGCTTCATGAAAGTATTTTTCCGCTGTTTCATAATCCGCTTCTGTCGCTTCCATGATGATCCGTTTCGAACGTTCGACTAATTTTTCATTTGTTGGCTTAACGTCGACCATGAGATTATTGAATACTTTTCCGATACCGATCATACTGATTGTAGAAATCATATTCAAAATCAATTTCTGAGCAGTTCCAGATTTCAAACGTGTCGAACCTGTTAAAAATTCTGGTCCGGCATCCACTTCAATCGGAAAATCAGCATGTTGACTGATTTCAGCCTCTTTGTTACAAGAAATCGTCGCTGTTTTTGCACCAATCGAACGGGCATAATCTAGCCCGCCAATCACATAAGGCGTACGACCACTAGCAGCGATACCTACGACTAAATCATTTTCCGTTAAGTTCAACCGGATCAAATCTTCTTTCCCTAATTCAAGTGAATCTTCAGCGCCTTCAACTGCGACAGTCATAGCCGCTTCGCCACCTGCAATCAAACCAACGACCATTTCAGGTGAAACGCCAAACGTTGGTACACACTCCGCAGCATCCAATACGCCTAATCGACCGCTTGTCCCAGCACCCATATAAATCAAGCGCCCCTCTTTTTTAAAAGAAGCAATCGCTGCTTCAATCACTGGTTCAATACTTGGTAATTCTTTTGCGACTGCCTTAGCAACTTCGTGGTCTTCTTGATTCATTAAACGAGCCGCTTCTGCAACACTCATTTCATCTAAGCCAAATGTTTTTTGATTTCTACATTCTGTTGTTAATTTATCTAAATCGATATTCATTTCTCAATTCCTTCTTTACATATAAATTTATAGATCGTCCCTGCGTGGATATGTTGGATCAATGGTAAATCAGCCGAGATCACTCGTGCCACACAATTGACCTTTTCATCTGCTGGTAAATCTTCTTTCATCAATTGGATTTCTCCCATGTAGCGCAGATACCTTTCATTATCTAACGTGATCGTCCCCTTTATCCGCTCATCAGTTTGACGAACAGGAATATGAGGAATTTCCTTAAATCGAGCATCCGCGCTACGCACGACTGATTTAGCTTCATCTTGTCGATTCGTATGTGTGCCTAAAATGGTTGGTCCAAATTGTGTATCCAACAATGCGACATGCAATAAGATACCGCCTGTTTCTTGATAATAGGCAAATTGTTCGCGCACAGTCAGTGAAAGTCCGCCGTCCCCAATATAGATCAGATCTGTTCCGCATGAAGCCAAGTCTAGTGCGGCTGCTAAAGGATGTTGATTACGATGCTCTTCTAACGTCGGAAGTCCTTTGTATAGCGGTCCTCTCAACACCTCATCACCAGGTACAAAGCCTTGGACTGTAAATCCTTGCTCTACTAACCATTGATTTTTTCGCTTGTACCAAGATTTGTCCAAACCTGTTTCCGGACGTGGATAATAATTGTGCCAAGCTTCCATCTGATTAAAATCAGCACCCGCTTCTTTTAACTCTTGCACATCTTGTTCAGTGATCGTACTTGCATTCAAACTGATTTTTAATTGATGCGACCACTTCGCAATCTGCTCATTCGATAGATGATAATCCATCCGCAGACCTGTCACACCAATCTCTTTTAGTGGCGCAAGATTTTCTAAGGAGAAACCTGCCAACTCTAATGCCTTCCCCGATATATCGACCATCAATTCCAATCCGTGTGATTTCGCTACTTTTCCAAGTTCCGTCAAACGCCTTTTATATGCTGAAGCATCATCTTCTGGAATATGCATCGAGGTAAAAATACCGATAAATCCTTTCTCCGCCATCTCATGGATATACACTTTCGTTTCATCAGACATTTCTTGATTCATAAATACAGAAAATCCAAACATGTACTCCCCCCATTCATGTATCCGCATTCATTTATAAACTGATTATACTTCTTGTGAAATGATTTTTCAACCTAAATATAAAATATGTTAAATTTTATTTCTTTCGAGTGTAAAAAATAAAGACTATCCAACGAGATCCTATAACAATTCCACACAAAAAAAGTGTCTGGAACAAAAATAAAATTCATTTTTGATTCTAACCTTAAAAACGAATAAATGGTTTTCCAGAAGCAACTCCTTCAGAAATAAGCCGAGAAACCCAAAAATTTGAAGAACAATTTTCGGGTTTCTCGGCTTATTTCTCAGAGTTCGACACTTCTGTCACAACCTCTTTGATCGATTATTCAGTTGATTATTTCTAATAGAATCCTTTTTCAGTTTATGTAATTATAAGATGATTGTATTTCTTTGACTAACCCTTGTCTAACGCTTTTTCTTGTTCATCCAAAGCTAACGACACTTTGTCGCCGAATTGCCCTTTAAGCGCCTCCTTCAATCCCTTATTTGCTGAAGAAATCGTGCGTTTTGCTCTATTGGTTTCGTTCTTTCCAGATTGATTTACGCTTCTCCTTCTGCCCCCCTTCTCACTTTTCAGTGCGATTCCAAGTGAACGAGTTAGGTATTTCTCCATATCTTTCTGATAATTCTCCCACCATTGATCAATCATTTCAAACATCTCAAGACCTCCATTCTTTTAATTCAATTGCGCCAGTTTCTTACGATAGCTCTGCTCATTATCTTCTAAATCAAGCTGGATTTTTTTTCGCTGATGGATCAATTCCGTCGCCAGATCCTCTTCTAAACGAGAAATCATGATACGACCATAATTTAGCGCCTCTTGTGGTTCAGAAAAAGATTGTAAAATCAATCGGAGATCTTTATAAGTCACTTCTGCTAGCTCATGGACTTTTCTTTCTGTTGTAACCAATACTTCTTCTTGCTCTGATAATCTTCGTTTCGTTGCTTGATATGTTTCATAAAGCTGTATTTCCTTACTCAATTTTCCTCTCCTCCTTTTATACGCCAAACAATTGATTCGCTAATTCTTTGTCACGTGCCACCATCTCATTGATTTTTTGGGTAATTTCATCAGCAAGCGATTGAAACTGTTCCGACAGCTGATCGATCTGGCGGATTTTATCCCTAAATTCCTGGGTTGGCTCATCGACGATCTCCCATTTTGTACAATCAACTTCGGCTAATGTTTCAATTACCTCGTTATACGTCAAATGGGGCGTATAATTGCGTATTCTTCCCAACCAGTCATTCCACAACTCTTCCAACTCCGTGATCCCGTTTTGGTAAATCACGCGAACATTAACCATCGCCTCATCAAATTTACTTGCTGCGGTCCGCACTACAGCCAACGCTTGACTATCCTCTAAATAAATTTTTTCTGATTGAGAAAGCCCGCCGCCACTTCCAGTCAGCTTCTGCCGTAACTCTTGTAATGTCAAGAATTCTTTGATTTGAACTTTAAGCCACTCATTTTCTTCTTTCAAACGCTTGATTTCATCTAGCGTATGCTCGCCACTGACTGCTAGTAGTTTGATCCTTGCTTCGTTTTTTAAAAGTGTTTGTTGCCACAAAGTTGGGGCTAATAAGATATCTCCATTGGCATCGACGTATACGATGATCTGGCCATGCTTATCGATATAATTTCCCTCTTCATCAGTTTTGAATTGGTCCAGCGAATGGCCAAATGTTTCCCAGCCCGAATTATCGATTCCAATACTATTGATTTGAAGCATCCCTTTCCCACCAGTCAAAATCCCACTCGTGACAACATCCGAGGTGTCGTAGATATTGATCAAAGTACCGGGATGATTATCCAATAATGCTAGCGCAAGCCCTGGTCCTGCCGCACCGTACGTCACGCTGTCATAACCATTGAGTCCTGCGACAAAAAGTGCTTTAGCTCCACCTAATGAGTGCCCCGTCGTTGAGATCGTGTACCCCTCTGACTTAGGATACTGCTTTTCAATTTCACGGGCATAGTTCAAAGCGGAAAAAAATGCTCCATCTGGATGTTTATTACTTCGACCAATTTCCTCAAGGTTTGTATGCCAATCTTTGAGCGAAGTCGTGCCAGCATAGGCAATCGTAAGGTTTTTGGTGATGACGGAGTCGGGGAAACCAGGTACTTTTCTTAATTGCTGTTCAGTATAACCAAGATATTCCTCTTTTATTTTAGCAACTACCATTGCTTGCATACTATTTTTCTTTGGCTTAGATTCATTGCCGATTTTGTCTTTATTTGTATCTACTGTGTTTATAACTATATAGGGGATTTCTTTTACTAGATGATTTACTTTTATTAATCCATGTTCAACTTCATATACAGAGTCAGATAGCCACCTATTTGGTTCCATCAATCTATCCCTCCCTCGTAATAGACAATTTGCTCATCTGCCAGAATCGAATTTATTTTTTCTTTTCTTTTTGTTATATAATAAGGACCATTTCCAGTACTATCAGAAATCATGTATATAGGTTTATTTGTTTCTGCAGAAATAGTACTTAAACTTACCTCCTCCTCATATACTCCATTTACTGTGAAATAAATGGTCAAGAAATTCATGGGGCTGACCGAATAACCCGTAAACTCAATTTTAGTTATCGCAGAATACTCTCTGACCTCCAATAATGCTTTCAAGTATTCTTCCGTTGTCATTTCTCCTTGTCCATAGTCATATTTCCTGAAGACTTCTTCTTCTTTCTCCCGGTTGTTTATATAGAGCCAATAATTGTTATACACATAATTCGCCAAATCTTTCTGTATTTCCAGCAATTCTTGGCGATCTTCTTCTCTTTTATCCATCTGCATCTTCCCTCCGATTCCTCCTAAAATAATGATTACTAACACACCTAGCCAATGCCATTTCTTCATATATCTTCCTTTCAGATTTCATTTAGTTTTATATATGATCAGAATAAGCTTCTTACTTATTCTGGAATTTTTTTATGTTAGATATAACTCTTTTTATAGTTATGTATGGCCACATAAAAATTAATTATTTTAGTAAGTACTTTGTCATTGCCTTTGATTGTTGCGACAAGAAGTGTGCTTAGCTCCACCTACTGAGTACCCTGTCGATGAAATCGTATAATACTCTAACTTTGGGTAACGACGGAGTCGGGGAAGCCAGATAATTTTCTTAATTCATTATCATTAAGTTTTTTGAATTCTTCTTTAATTTCTGCTACTACCATTGCTTGCGTACTATTTTTCTTTGATCGAGATTCATTACCGATTTTGGCTTTATCTGTATTTAAAGTTCCTATAACGATATGGTTTGTTCCAAGAGGTCTATCGCCATAATGTACATTGCCACTTTCTAATTGATATATAAATTTAGATAAGTATCTATTTTGATCCATTAATTTATTCCTCCTGTATAATAAACAATTTGATCATCTGAGATATCTAGTTTTTTTTCTTCCTTTCTTTCATCAATAAAATATGGTCCTTTACCTCTGCTACTAGTTATTCTGTAAATAAACTTATCTGTTTCTGCAGATTTCGTATCTAACCATACTTCTTCTCGATAGACATCATTTACTGTGAAATAGATAATTAATGAATTCATTGGGTCAATAGAATATCCAGTAAATGTTATTTTGTTTATATCAATATATTTCCTAACATTGACAACTTTTTCTACATATTCTTCTGTTGTCAGATCTCCATTACTATATTGTTGTGTAAATCTATCAGTTTCCTTATCATTCGTCGTATATAACCGATAGTTATTGTACACATAATTCGCCAAATCTTTCTGTATTTCCAGCAATTCTTGGCGGTCTTCTTCTCTTTTATCAATATATATCTTTCCTCCGATTCCTCCTAAGATTATGACCACTAACACACCTAGCATAAGCCGTTTTTTCATATATCCTCCTTTCAGACTTCATTTAGTTTTTTATATAATCAGAATAAGCTCCTTACTTACTCTGGAATTTTTTTATGTTAGATATAATCTTTTTTATTGAACACTCTGATTTTGATAGTTATGTATGGCCACGATAAAAATTAATTATTTCAGTAAGTACTTTGTCATTGCCTTTGATTATTGCAACAAGAAGTGTGCTTTAGCTCCACCTACTTATCACCATGTCGTTAAAATCGTATCCCCCCTCTAACTTTGGGTAATGCTTTTCAATTTGGCGACATAGTTCAAGGTGAAGAAAAATACTCCATTTGAGTGTTTATTGTTCTCCCAAATTTCCACGAAGTTTGTATGCCAATCTTTGACCGAAGTCGTGCCAGCATAAGCAATCGTAAGTTTTTTGGTGATGACGGAGTCGGGAAAGCCTTTGATTTTCTTTAGATCTTCATTATCAAGTGCCTTATAACGATCCTTAAGTTCAGCAACAACCATTGCTTGTGTACTATTTTTCTTTGGTTTAGATTCATTGCCGATTTTGTCTTTATCTGTATTTAAAGTTCCTATAACGATATGGTTTGTTCCAAGAGGTTTATCGCCATAATTTACCTTGCCACTTTCTAATTGATATATAAATTTAGATAAGTATCTATTTTGATCCATTAATTTATTCCTCCTGTATAATAAACAATTTGATCATCTAAGATATCAATCCCTTTTTCTTCCTTTATTTCATTAATAAAATAAGGTCCTTGACCTCTGCCACTAGTTATTCTGTAAATAAACTTATCTGTTTCTGCAGATCTTGTGTCTAACCATACTTCTTCTTGATAAACATCATTTACTGTGAAATAGATAATTAATGAATTCATCGGGTCAATAGAATATCCAGTAAATTCTATCTTTTCAATATCTGAATACTCTCTGATACTCAACATTTTTTCTAAATATTCTTCCGTCGTTATTCCTCCTTCTTTTTGATATTCCTCTACGATTTCCTCTTGTTTCTCACTATCTCTCGTATAAATTCGATAGTTATTGTACACATAATTCGCCAGATCTTTCTGTATATCCAGCAATTCTTGGAGATCTTCTTCCCTTTTATCCATATACATCTTCCCACCGATTCCTCCTAAGATAATGACCACTAATACAACTAGCCAAACCCGTTTCTTCATATATCCTCCTTTATTTAAAAGCATCTTTTACTCCATATTATTTTCTAGCATCGAGTTATCCTCTTTTTAGTTATGTACGTCTTTTCTACTGAATCGTTTTTATGTAATCTTTCTCACGATTCATAAGTTCGTATCGCTAGGATTGATATCAAATGTTTTTTAATAAAAAAAGACATCTAAAACAGAAGGATTTCTGCTTTAGATGTCTTTATTACAATCTGATTATTCGCTAACTGTTACGTCGCCTGTTACTGATGCGTCGTTTTCGTCAAGTTTTGCTGAATCTTGGTATTCTTGTTTTTCAAATGTTACGTTACCTTCAACTTTTGCTCCGTCTAATACAAAGCCATTTGCTTTAACTAGTACGTCACCTTTGATTGTTCCGTGAACGATATTTGTGTTTTCTGATTCAACGATCAATGTCGGAACAGTCACTGTGTATTCAGCTGTTACGTTACGGTCATCGTCTTGTGAGTACAATGCGATTTTACGGTAGATGTCTGCACTTGCATCGTCTTTGTCATGGAATTCACCCGCGATTGTTACATCGTTTGAGAATGTCACATCACCTGTTGCTGCAACGATCCAGTTGCCGTCAGCTGACATTGCTTTTTCTAAAACAGTTGGGTCATCACTGATTGAAGCAGTTGATACAACATCTGCTGAGCTTTCTGTTGTACTTACTTCTGTTGTTGATGAAGCTGAGCTAGAATTAGATGAATCATTGTTGTCAGCACCACACGCTCCTAAAGCCAAAAGTGCTGTTGCAGTTAAACCTAATAAAGATAATTTTTTTGATAGCATGAAATTTCTTCCTCTCTTTTTGTATTCCTATGGAATTATACCATGAAAGCGTACTTATGTGAAATAATCTTCATGGAAAGAAAAAATAAATTATTTTAGAAAAAAGTTTTACGATAACATTCTCTAGTTATTTTGTTACATCCCTGATAAATTACAGCTATTCAAAGGTAACCAGTTCCGTATTATCAACAAAAAAGTCAAAGAATGTATCATTCGGCATAGGGTGAAAATACGCATTGATGATTCGGATCAGTGCATTATGGCAGACAAGCAAGTAAACATTTTCCTCGTCTTCTAAGCACTCTTTTAGTAACGGTGTGATCCGTGCATATACATCTAAAACCGATTCCCCGTTTGGGAACCGTACTGCAAAATTTTGGCGAGCTTCTTGAAAGTCTTTGTCTTCGCTAGGACGTCCGTCGTAATCGCCAAAGTCCATCTCGATCAAACGATCATCCACTGTCATTGGTAGATTGACTTTTTTTGCTACCGCTTGCGCAGTATCGCGCGCGCGTTGTAAAGGGGAATGAATGATTTTTGTGATCGGCACTTCCAATCCTGCCACTTTCTCAGCAAGTTTTTCTGCTTGTTGTTTGCCTTTTTCAGTTAATTCGATATCTGCATGACCACAAACTAACCCTTGAGCATTCCAAGTTGTTTCTCCGTGTCTAGTGATATATAACATTAAATAACTCTCCTTTGTTTTATGCTCATTCAATTCTATCATACAATCCCGATTGAAATGAACCATCCGCTTAGAATCGGTCTCGGTTAAGCTAGTACCAGTTATTTAATAGTATCTTTATTTTATTCTTTGTAAGTCGATCCTTTGCGTAGCAACTTTTTCTAAAAATCGCTGATCATGGTCGACGATCAACATCGCTGGTTTGACTTGCAATAATAATTGTTCGATTTGTTCTTGATTGAAGACATCTAAATAATTCAATGGCTCATCCCAAATGTAAAGATCAGTGGATTGCGCAAATGATTTGGCTAATTCGACTTTTTTTCTTTGACCCATACTCATGTTTTCAATGCGCGTATGGAATACGTCTCTTTCCATTCCTAATTTACGTAGATTATTTAAAAAGAGTTCAAGGTCTAGCTGATGGTTTTGTGCAAAGCTTGTTAATGTACCGGTATTATCTTCATAGTTTTGACGAACGTAACTGATACTAACTGTTGCTGGACGCAGGACTTCTCCCTTAGCTTGACCGTTAAAGTCTCCTAATAAATACTGGATGATCGACGATTTCCCACTACCATTAGGCCCAGTTATTGCGATACATTGTTGCTGCTCGATACTAAAGCTAACGGGTTCAAAAAGCATCTCTTCATAACCAAGCTGTAGATTTTCCACGGTCAATAAGCGTTTATGATGAGACTGATTCGGAAACATATTCAATGGATCGATATACTCTAAATCTTTTAATAATTTTTCTTTCTCGCTAATTTGGTTCTCCATACGATTCACGATCGCCTTGGATCGTTTCATTGTCCGTGCAGCATCCGCTCCGATTGAGCCACGGTCGACTCGCCGTGCTTCGGTATCAATAAAACCGACACGTTTTTTTGTTTTATCTCCTTCACGTGAACGTGACCACTCAGCTTTTTCAGCTGCCGTTTTCTTCAAGCGAGTGACTTCTTTTTTGATTTTTTGATTTTGAGCTAATTCAAATTCGTCTTTTCTACGCTTTTGTTCTTCATAGATCGAATAGTTTCCTTGATAGATTTCTAACTGACTTTTTTCGATGACCAAAATATGATCGACAACTTCGTCGATAAACTGGCGATCATGACTGACAACGATAAAGCCTTGTTTTTTCTTATGCAAGTATTCTGCTACTTGACGGCGACCAAGGACATCGAGGTGATTCGTTGGTTCATCGATCAGTGGGAAATGTTGATCATCCGTAAACAAGAGCGCAAGTAATACTTTTGTTTTTTCTCCACCAGATAAGGACGCATACGGCCGCCAGAGTATTTCGGGATCAGTTTGCATCAACATCAATTCACGTTCGATCTCCCACAGCTCACAGTTTGAGAGTTCTAACAAGACATCATAGGTCAGTTGGTTTGTTTCCTTTACCTGTTGCGGAAAATAAACAAATTCTTGTTGATGGATCACTTGTCCCTGATAGGGTAATTTGTTTTGTAAAATGTTCAGTAAGGTTGTTTTCCCTCGACCGTTTCGACCAATCAGCCCTAGTTTCCATGTCGTATCAATATTTAGCTCAGCTTGATCGAATAGCATATTTTCTTGGCTATCATAGCCAAATGTTAATTGTTTTATTTCGATTTTAGACATTTATCTTCACCTCGTTATAAAAAAGACCAGTCCTATTTTCAGAACTGGTCAAAGAAGATGAGTACAAAAAAGAGACCCACTCATTGAAACTAGCCAATTCTGAAAATCTGCATACTACGCCCTTGATCGAACAAGGTATAGTTAAAATGCAGCTTCAAACAATTGACTTAGTTTTTCAATGCGCGGATCCCTCACTTTGTCTTTATTTGCCATTAGATTACCACAGACGTTTTAAGACTGTCAACTGGTAGATCATCGAAATATTCCGCTGATTGCTTGTGAGAGTAATCTGGCGCTTTCTAATGTTTCCTGATGATCCAATGCTTTTTCAAGAGAGATCGGGCCTGTCTGAATACTAAATACACTGGGAAGAACCGACGCTAGTTCACCTAATTCTTTCTCACGGCTTCCGCAGATCGCCACGATTTTTTTGCCGTGTTTTTTAGCGAGCAATGCTACACCGTATGGCACTTTTCCATGGATCGTTTGTTGATCGATTCGGCCTTCTCCTGTGATCACGATTTCTGACTCTTTGATTTTAGCTTCTAAGTCGACTAATTCAGAAACAAGCGTGAAGCCCGATTTCATCTCGGCTCCGACAATCGCTAAAGCGCCACCGATCCCACCAGCGGCACCACTGCCAGCTAGCTGATTCAAATCGATTGCTGTCTTTATTTTGATTTGTTCAACGATTTTTTCTGCTTGTTCTTCTAAACAAGCTAATGTCTCTGGTGATCCGCCCTTTTGTTTGCCAAACATTTGGGTAGCGCCTTGTCCGCCAGTATAAGGATTCGTTACATCTGCCGCAATCGTCACAGTTTGATTGATTTTCATTAATTGCGACAAGTCGAGTTCATTGATCGTTAATAGAGGATTCCCTTCTGTGACACCATTTAATTTGGCTCCTAAAGACTGTAACAGACCTAAGCCGCCGTCAGAACATCCACTTCCGCCTAGTGTAACAATGATCTCATCGACGAACTGATTCAAGGCATCTTTGATCAGCTCTCCTAACCCAAAACTAGAGGCTAGTCGGATCGTTTGATCGGTGGGTTTGGTCAGCAAGTCTAAGCCAATCACTTCTGTGGATTCAATGATCGCTAATTTACGGTTCTTTTTTTGTGTCAACAAGTAGCGGCACTCTTTTTTCCGAAAAAGTAAATCTGGACAAGAAAGTGTTCGCCACTCACCACCTAATGTAGCGTAAATGGCTTCAGCAGTTCCTTCACCGCCATCAGCAATTGGTTGATTGATTTTTTGTTCTGCCTCACCCCAACCTTCCAATACTGCTTGGTTGAGTTCTTTTGAAGTTGCACTGCCTTTGAATGAATCGATCGCCGCAAGTAATTTCATACTGAAACTCCTTTTTTCGTGATTATTGAATGAAGTGTTTTCTTTTACTATATCATATCTAACGTGCTTCAATACCACTGTACTCATAGATTGAAAATACTTCAGGATCAACATCAACAAAGCGCTGTACCCAATTTTCCGCATCAAAAAATTCAATGATTTCGCGATCGACGGTTTGATAAGGGCTACTTAAAAACGCCGGAAGTTCTTCCAAGTTTCTTTCTCCCAATAAGAAGATATTTTGTGGGTTATAGAAACGATAACCAGAAATCGCTTTGTTATCAGTAACTAATTTTTTATTGAAGAAAATTGATTCGAATGTTCTTAAAGTTACACCGCTTTGACCTTCCCGCAACAATTCCAAGATCCCTTTAGAACCATTCGTCTTTTGCAAGTATTCTGTATAGGTCAAATATCCCTCTTGATCATTTCCACGACTTGGTAAAATATAAAAATTGGTTGAGACACCTAACTGTTCAAATGCTGATCGGTAATCATCTGCTCGTTGTTTTCTGCCGTTATCAGTGGCTCCAAAAAATAAATCAGTCGTGACTTCAGCTTTTGGCAAAGGCATGTCTTTTGAATAAAAAGAACTGTTATGCTTGATTCCCAATTTTTTGGCTTCTAAAATATCGAAATGGAAAATGTCATCAATTGCTGTTTCTGCTTCCGCTTTCTTCAATAACTGATGATGCTCTTCTTTAAAATGGTTCCAAAAGAATAGAATGATCTTCGCCTGTGTGTGTGGCCGAATACGAGAAGCAAATGCGACATCAAACCCATAATCTAAAAAGATAATTAGTTTATATTGCTTGAGTTGCTGTTGGAACGATGACATAAATGAATCATCCATTAAATCTTTCGCTGAGATGACATCCATCGTTTGCAAAGATGGGAAAAAATATAATGCTTTATTTTTCGCTACAAGTAATCGTTCGTGTTGGGTCATAGTCATCAACTCCTTATTTATACTTCCTTGAATCAAACCGATTAAGTATGGGTTTCCTCTAATAATAGCCCTGTATGAAAGGAAAAAGCGAATGAAACGCTTTCGTTTTAAGTGATTTCCCATAGAAATATAACAATAATTATCTAAACAAATAAGAGTTCTATGATTTTTTCATTAAAAGATACAAAAAAGTTTTCAGAATAGTTGTAATTGTCAGATAATTTGTTATGATAGACAATATTATTTTACGACCGATTGATTTTTTTCATTCATGTTTTAGAAAAGAGGATGTTTATGGAAAGTACAGAACAAACAAAGTTAAAAAAACAACTTAGTTCCAGACATATCACCATGCTTGCCCTTGGTGGCGCGATTGGTGCTGGTTTATTTAAAGGAAGTGGAGAAGCCATTGGTATCGCTGGTCCTGCTGTTTTATTTGCTTTTTTGATTGGTGGCGGCATTTTATTTATTGTCATGAGTGGCCTAGGTAAGTTGGTTTTAGACGGTGGCGATACGCAACATGGTTTATCTGGTTTGATTCGTCCTTACTTGGGCAATCATTCCGCAGACTTCGTTGACTGGGTCTATTACTCGATGTGGATGATCAATATCATCGCTGAAGCTGTAGCGGCGGCATCATTTTTACAATTATGGTTTCCGCATGTCCCCGCTTGGTTTTTCATTTTACTTTTGGCGATTTTAACAACTTTGATCAATCTTTACTCCGTTCGTTTGTTTGCTGAAACAGAGTATTGGTTAGCTTTTGCGAAGATCAGTGTCATTGTTTTAATGATTCTTTTTGGTCTTTATCTCGTTGGACAACAAATGCTGGGAACTGGGATTTTTCCTACATTAAGTCAGCTGACTGATCACGGTGGTTTCACTCCTCACGGATTAAAAGGGGTTGTTAGTTCTTTACTTGTAGTCATCTATTCATATGGCGGATCAGAATTGATCGCAATCACAGTCAGTGAAGCAGATGATCCTAAAAAAGCGATACCTAAAGCAATCAAAGGCGTTATGGGCCGAATCGTTTCCTTCTATATTATTCCACTTTTCTTATTACTGATTCTTTTTCCTTGGAATACTTTAGCTGGTTCATCGGTTAGTCCTTTTGTCTTAGTTTTTGAACAGATGAATATCCCTTTTGCTAGTGATATCGTGAATTTTGTCATTGTCTTGGCACTATTTTCATCAATCAATTCGGGGGTTTACGCCTCTTCTCGGCTATTGTTTTTCCGTTTGAAAGACAATAAAGGATCAGCTAAAAAGCTGGCAAAATTGAATAAGCATTCGGTTCCGCAGCGTGCTGTACTATTTTGTACAAGTGTTTTATACCTTGGCGTTATCCTTTCTTATTTCGTTGGTGATAAACTCTTTAGTTATTTAGCTGGTTCCCTTTCTTATACGGTACTGGTGATCTGGTTGATGATCAGTGCAGCCGCCTTTCGTTTGGCTTTAAAGAAAGGCACTTGGAAAGCAAAAGGCTTCAACCTATTTGCTTTAGTTGCATTGACCTTGATTTTGATAGGGATCCTAATGACAAATTCAATCGGTGTGACCGTACTAACTGCTCTACTATATGCTGGTATTTTCTTTAGCTATCAAAAGAAAAAGGATGTCTTTGTCATAGATAATGAACCCTTCTCTTCTATTTAAACAGCTGAAATATGATTAAAACTTCCCCTTGAACGAGCCAGGACTATCAAAAGTCAGTCACTTGACTTTTGATAGTCCTGACTTCTTTATAGGCAAATCAACAAAAAAACTGCTCGCTCATTTTTTGTGTGCACTTCATTTGCTTTGTGCATTTATTGCTGAGATGATAGTCTTGTAAAAAGTAAAAAGGGGTTTTATTTATGAAAAAGTACGGGAAATTTTTGTTAATGATCATTGTTTCAACAGTTATTATGTTTGGGATGATGTATCTAAATGTTTATTCGATCGACCATCTCTTCTTTAGTCGGACAAGGGTCTTTATGGCATTGATGATGGGTGCTGTCATGGCAATCATCATGTTACTTTTCATGTGGAAAATGTATGAACATAAGAAGCTGAATATCATGATCTTAACGATCAGCTTGTTGGTGTTTGGTGGTTCGTTATTCATGGTCCGTAGTCAAACGACGGTTGATGATGTGGCATGGATGAAAGCAATGATCCCTCATCACTCTATTGCTATTTTAACAAGTAAGCGTGCCAATCTAGAAGATCCTGAGGTCAAAAAGTTAGCAGAAAAAATCATCGAAGCACAAGAAAAAGAAATCGATGAAATGAAGGAATTGATTGATCGCTTGGATTGATATAAAAATAATTATTCCTGTCAAAAAAACAGCCACCTGATCATACTGGTGACTGTTTTTTATTTTATTTTTTTACATCGTATCCTTCACATCGCTCAAGTTTCCCTTTTCTTCTTTCTTTTTAGCAATCCCTAGTCCAGTCATTGCACTAACCATTGAAAAGACTGGAGAAAGCAAGCTGAAGAAGACGAATGGTAAGTAAGTCATGGTTGGGATACCAAACGTGCTGGCGACAAAACTGCCGGCAATGCCCCAAGGAATGAGGTAGTTGATGACTGTTCCTCCATCTTCTAACGTACGACTCAAAACAGTTGAATCAAGGCCTGCTTTCTTGTACGTTTCTTTAAAGGCATTTCCTGGTAGAATCACCGATAAAAATTGTTCGCCGATAAATAAATTCACACCGATACTTGTCATCAGTGTCGTAAAAATCAATCGAGGAGTCGTTGTCATTTTTTTCGATACGACCTCCATCACCGTAGAGATCAAGCCGAATTCAATCAATAGTCCACCCAATGAAAGCGTAAGAATAATCAACGAAACAGTCGGCATCATACTTTCGATCCCCCCACGACTAAGTAACGCATCGATTTGTGCGTTTCCAGTCTCCGAAAGAAAACCAGATTCAAGAACTGTTGCTAAGCGTGTAAATGAAGTGCTTGGTGTCTGGATAAAGATCATTCCAACGGCGACAGCTACATTCAATAGGATCGTTAAGATTGCTGGCACTTTTTTCCATGCACAAATCAGCATCAAGAATAAAGGTAGTAATGACCAGACTGAAATCGTAAAGTTGTTTTCTAAAATCGTGGTCACATTTTGGATTTCCGCCAAACTCGCACCTTTATCTGTGTGCCCTAGAAATGCAAACAGAACCAAAGAAACAAAAAATGCGGGAAGCGTTGACCACATCATATGTTTAATATGTTTGAAAAGGTCGGCATCAACGATTGCTGCTGCCAGATTGGTCGATTCAGATAATGGCGACATTTTATCTCCAAAAACTGCCCCAGACACGATGGCACCCACTACTAATGCTGGATTCAATCCCAAAGTTGTACCGATTCCGAAAAAGGCGATCCCGATCGTTGACATGACTGTAAAGGCACTCCCAACTGCACTTCCGACGATCGCACACACAACAAAAACTGATGGCACAAACCAAGGAACGCTAATGATTTTAAACCCATAGACCATCAATGTTGGAATGATACCAGCTTGGATCCAAACAGCGATCAATGCGCCGACTAAAATAAAGATAAAGATCGGAATGATACCCGGTTTTAGTCCGTTGATGATTCCTTCATGCAACATATCTGTTGGATGCTTTTTCACTACTGCATACACCATCACCATACCAATGGCAATCAAAATCGCGATATTCGGTGAAATCTTAAATCCTACTACTCCAATTGCAATCGTTGCTACGATAATTATTAATACACTTACTGCTTCAATAAAGCTAGGTTTTCTTATTTTTTCCATATCCATTCTCCTTTTTTAAGTTACTTAAGTCTTAAAAAAGAGTAGATATCGAATGACTCCGCCACAATTCATTTTGCGTTTCCTCCCTAATAAAAATACAAAAAGATCTGTTTTCAACTAAGGACGAATTTCTCCGCGGTACCACCTTAATTAAAAACAGATCTGTTTTTCACTTTGATTTGAATGATTTAATTGTTAAAACTTTTCCTGTAATTCATAAATTTGGCTTGATCGGTTCGCAGCAACCACCGACTTTCTGAACAAAACACCAAACCTACTACTGGATGAAAAGTGAACTTTCATGAAGTTTACATGTATCTTTGCAATTTGTCAATCTAAATGTTTTTTTACAAATGTTTTGATTCACGTTCATCCAATAGCTATCTTCTCTTATTTCGTTGCAAGGATTGCTTGATGTTCCTGTTTGATTTTCTCTAGCAATTCTGGCTTTTCAAATAGATCCAAAGCAGTGTTTGCCAACAATTCAGCAGCAATCGCAATGGAAGCTAACCCTTTTTTACTGCGAGCAGCCGCTTTGAATTCTTCGGAGTGACCGGCGATATATTCATCAGAAATCGACACGGTTGGTTGGATCGTCGGAATCACATGGCTCACGTTCCCAACATCAGAAGAACCAAGACTTGTCTGTTCTTTCGTTTCGATTTCTTTATCAGGTACGCCCGCTGTATTGGCATGACTGAAAAACAGTTCATCAAAGGATGGTGTCACGATCACATCATCCACAGAATTTTGGAATAACCCAAATTCATAACTTGTTCCCGTACTTAAAGCCGCGCCTTTTACAATATTTTCGACTTTTTGATACACTTCATTCAATGTCTGACGATTTTTTGCTCGCAAGTAAAATCGTCCTGCGGCATATTCGGGGATCACATTCGCAGCTACACCACCATCGGTGATGATGCCATGGATATTGACGTCTTTTGGCAGTTGCAAGCGCAATGCATTGATACCATTAAAGACTTGGATCAACGCTTCCAAAGCATTCACTCCTTTTTCCGGTGCTGCAGCAGCATGGGAAGCTACGCCATGAAACTTGATATCCACCGGATCATTAGCTAATGATTCAGTCGTTTTACCATAACGGTAAGCTGGATGGACACATAGAGCCGCATCTACATCTTCAAAAAAGCCTTCTCGAACAAAACTTCCTTTTGCAGAGCCGTTTTCGCCACCCTCTTCTCCAGGTGTGCCATAGACACGGATCTCTCCACCGATCTCAGCGATTCGGTCCCGTAAAACACTTGCGGCTAATACAGAATAGGTGCCAAATAAGTTATGCCCACAAGCATGACCGATCCCTGGTAACGCGTCAAACTCTGCTAAAAAAGCAATCGTCGGTCCTGGTTTTCCTGAACTGTATCGAGCATCAAACCCTGTTCGATGACCAGCAACATCTTTTGTAACAGAAAATCCTTCTTTTTCCAGTTGTTTGATCAAAGCGTCTGAAGAATAAAACTCGTAGTTGCTTACTTCAGGATGGTCATGGATATCTAAAGCTAATGCTTGATATTCAGCTAACCGTTGATTGATTGCTTCCTTAAATGAATGTGTGGTTAATGTAGATGTTGTCATAGTAACTTCCTCCAGTTCGATTTTTTATTTTTTACCAAATGTTTCCCAAGCGGGTACGCTCGACCCTTTTGATGTTTCTTCGATGACTTTAGCTGTTTCTTCGGTTTGATAAGTGTCAACGATCTTCTGATAGATTTCGTTATTTTCATCTTCTTTTCTTGCCACAATGATATTGACATATGGTCTAGCACTGTCATCTACTGGTTCTAAAAAGATCGCATCACTTGTTGGTGTCAAACCTGAATCTACTGCGACACCACTATTGATCACTGAAAGATCAACGTCGCTCAAGGCACGAGCTGTCTGTGACGCATCTAATTCAGAAATATCTAAGTTCTTGGTATTTTCAGTAATATCTGAAGTGGTCGGCGTTTGTTCTTTTGCTGGATCTACTTTGATCAAACCAGCTGTTTGTAGCAATAGCAACGCACGTCCTCCGTTTGTTACATCGTTAGGAATAGCTACTTTTGCACCATCCTTTATATCATCGATCGATTGGATCGTGTTTGAATAAATCCCTAAAGGTGCATTCACTGTATTACCGATCGAAACGAGATCTGTTCCGTGTTCTGTATTATAGTTATCTAAAAAGAACTGATGCTGAAAAGCATTGAGATCGATCGAGCCATCTGCTAATGCGGCATTTGGTTGATTATAATCCGTGAACTTCACATACTCGAGTTCAATGTCTTCTTTTGCTAACCGTTCTTTGACATCATCCCAAACATCGGTATCTTCTCCGATGACTCCAAGCTTCACTGTGGTTTGTTTAGTTGTATCTGTTTCGGCATTTCCTTGGCTACATCCCGCCAACCAAATAAGTGCAACAAAAGCGAGTACTGTATAACGAATGATTTTTTTCATGATGATTCCTCCAGTTTAATGTGATATTTTTTTGATCAATAAATTGCTGATCCACTGACTTAAAAAAACAAGGATCAAGATCAGCAACGTCGCAACGATGGTCACGTCGGTTTGAAAACGATTATACCCTCGAGAGATAGCTAAGTTCCCTAAACCACCAGCACCCACTGCACCTGCCATGGCCGTCAAACCAATGACGTTGATGATCGTCAACGCAGAGACACGAATGATTCCCGGTAATCCTTCGATCAAGTAGACTCTAAAAACGATCCCTAAAGGACTTGTTCCCATCGCTTCTGCGGCTTCGATGACTCCAGGGTCCACTTCAAGTAATGCATTTTCCACTTGGCGAGCAAAAAATGGGACAACCCCAAAGATCAAGGGGACTAAAGCAGCCTTAGCACCGATCGTCGTACCAACTAAAAAGCGGGTCGTCAATGCTAGTAAGGAAAGTAAGATGATAAAAGGGATCGAGCGGACAACATTGATGACTTTGTCTAAAAGCTCATAAAGCAGCCGATTTTCAAGCAGTCCTTTGGGGCGTGTCACGACTAGGACGATCCCAAAGCCAAGACCAATCACGCCTCCGATCAAAGCGGTCCAAAAAGACATATACAACGTCTGTTTCGTCGCTTCAATAAATTCATCCGGTATCGAGTAGACATTCGGTAAATAAGTTTCAAAAAAATTAGTCATATCAGCGGCCTCCTTGGATAACTTTCATTTCTTTACTTGCACCATTTTTTTGCAGGATCGTCGCTTGTACTCCTGAATCTATGAGATAAGTCAATGCTTTTTCTCGTTGATGGACTTCTCCTGATAAAGTGACGATCAAACGTCCTAATGGCGTTTCTTGTAACAGTTCGACATTTCCATATAAAATATTCGCACTGACTTGATATTTGCTATAAAGTTGCGCGATCAACGGTTCATTTGTCTGTGTACCGACATAGTTTAATTCGACTAACCATTTATTGGTCAACTGATCTGCGAAAGCACTGTGTGAGCGAATCGTTTCTAATGCTTGATCAACGTGAGTAGCTGTTCGAATAAACTCTTTCGTCAAGACTTCTTTTGGTGCGCTGAAAATTTGAACACTACTTCCTTGTTCAATCACTTCGCCATTTTCCATCACAGCGACTTTGTTGCAGATTTCTTTAACCACTTGCATTTCATGTGTGATCAAAACGATCGTCAAGCCTAATTGCTGATTCAATTTTTTCAATAAAGCTAAAATCTGGTGAGTCGTTTTTGGGTCTAAGGCACTCGTTGCTTCATCACAAAGCAACACTTGTGGATCGCTGGCTAATGCTCGAGCAATGGCGACTCGTTGTTTTTGTCCTCCTGAAAGTTGTTTTGGATAAGCCGTCGCTTTTTCTTCAAGTCCGACCAATGCCAAGAGTTCATTGACTTTTTGACGACGCTCCTGTTTCGATTTTTTCGTGTATTTCAACGAGAAATCGACGTTGTCAAAAATCGTACGACTTTCCATTAGGTGAAAGTGTTGAAAAATCATCCCGATCGATTTTCGTTCTTTTCGTAATTCTTTCGGAGATAGTTTCCCTAACTCTGTGCCATTGATAATAACTTTGCCGCTTGTGGGTTTTTGCAAAAGATTCATGACCCGGACCAACGTACTTTTCCCTGCACCTGAATACCCAACGATGCCGTAGACATCTCCTTTCGCAATCGAAAGATCCACGTTTTTCACTGCTTGGATCGTCTTTTCTTTTTGTTGGAAAGAAACATTTATTTCTTGTAATTCAATCATTTTTACTCCTCCTTCGATTTGACGATAAAAAAGGCATCCTCAAGAAAATGACTCATCACTTTCTTGAGGACGCCTTTTTGCGTGTTACCACCTCATGTTCAAGTTACACTCACATGTAACTCCTTTTCAAGTACAAACATACTCTAGCAAGCTAACGGTTGCGACCGTCACCGCCTTACAAAGTTGCTCGGGGTGAATTGCTCAATAGCCATTTTCCAAATCTTCCACCTTGCTTCTTCTCAGCTACCGAAGCTCTCTGTTAAAGGTTTTTGTATCTGTACTTACTATTTCAACGCAAAAAATATATAAAAAAAATCCTTTTATCAGCAGATATATCTGCTGATAAAAGGACGACGTATCGTGGTACCACCTTTATTCGGAAGTTTCCTTCCCTCAATCCAACATCTCTTAACGAGAGATTGGCTGTTCGTTTTAACGGTCGAACATTTCCGAACTTGCCTACTTATCGACAAGTTATTCTCCAAGGCCATTTTTCAACTTTTCTTACTTGACTCTTTACACCAACCAGAGTCTCTCTTTGAAGTTTCCAAGCTTACTTTCCTTATCAACGAATCTATACTTTGTTGTTGAGAACACTTTATCTAAGTAAAAACAAAAAGTCAAGCAAGAAATTTAAAAAAAATCATTTGCTTGATCTATAAATGGATAAAATCCTTGATAATACTACATTTCCAGCATTTTAATTTTTTTCTTTTTGCTTCTCTAACATCTCCAACACTGTCAATAGATCCTTGCCTTCCGCTAAAATAGACAAATCTGCCTTTTCACTTTCAGTATAGGCTCGATCAAAGCTTGAATCTGGAATCAAAACGACACCCATTCCTGCTCGTGATGCTGAGGTTGCGCCAACTAATGAATCTTCGACTGCAAATGCTTCTGACGCTATTAATCCAGACCGCTCTAAAGCAGTTAGGTAAGGAATTGGTGAAGGTTTATTTTCAGACACTTCATCCCCAAAGGTATATGTATGAAAATAAGGCTTCAAAGAAAATTGATCCAAAATATTTGTTGCTCGTTTTGTAACTGTTGTGGTTGCTAAACCAAGGATAAGTTTTTGTTCCCTCAATTCTTTTAGTACTTCTTTTGCATAAGGTTTTAGCTGGATTGCGCCACTATGCAGTTGTTGATAAAAATACTCTTCTCTTTTTTCACGAACGTTTTGCACCATCTCTGGTGTTCCCGCCATTTTTATCAACAGATCATAGCTTTGTTTCCAATTTTTTCCGCCCCACGAATCAACGACTGCTTTAGGTATTTCAATGTCAAATTGCTTGAACCCCCATAACCATCCGTCGCGGTAAGTCTTTTCTGTATCAACTAATAATCCATCTAAATCAAATATTGCACCCTTCATATCCACTGATCCTTTCAAAAAACAATACATCTAGTGTATCATGTTTTCACATCCAAACCAATGGACTTCGTAGCATTTTTGTTATGGTCGATCATTACGCCAGTCAAGAAAATCAGTTATTCAGATTCATTTTAGTTATTTTATTTCTACGTATCCTTAATAATTGATTCGTAAAATTAGCCCAATCGACTGCTCGCGGAGGAACTAACCAAATGATCTGGAACAAATCCCCAGAAGAGCAGATTTCTTTATCTGTTAAAAGAAGGTCAGTTTCTTCATCTGCTTTCGTTTGATAGATGATATTCAAATCCGAGATTTTCTGGATGTTGCCTTTGATCAACGCATTGAACTGGGGACCAAAAGAAAAATCAATACAAATCCGAAGTGGTTTCAGTTGTTGATCGATCGGTAATGTATCCATCATGACTAGCACATAGTGGAAAAACAGAAATTCTTTTGCCGCCCAGATTTGCTTATTCGCTTTATGTTTTTGAATATACTCTCGACAAAACAAAAAGTACTCTGGATACATTTCATAAAAATAAGTGACGTCCAAATTGTTATTGTCATCCACATTTTCCTCTTTGAAATATTTGATTTTCAAATGTAAGACCGTCAACTGTCTTCTGATTTCCTTTAACTGATTTTCTGATAGAATAAATGATTGCCCAAGTTCTTCAAGAAATAACTCGTTCAACGCGAGTATTTCCTTTTGCGCTACTCCCTCAATAAGTTCAGGATCATTGATGGCTCCTTCGACAACAAGATAAGCAAAAATTTGTTGTGCTTCAATCAACCGCTCTTTTTCCGTGTCGATCTTCGCCTCTTTTTCCAGCCAAGAATAAATGATCCCAAAGAAATCATTTTTTTGTAACGTTTTTTTATTGAACGTCAATCGAGCTTTTTTATTATCGGACATTCGCCAGCCATTCTTTATGCGAATCAAACTCACTGAAAGAAAATGCTGAAGTTTGGATTCACTAAACCCAGTAAATGAAGCGGCAAATTTCGGCTCTAGTGCCCGAATCAATTCTTCTACTTGTTTCGTGATTTCTGCTGGGTATTGAGAATAAGACCGTCCGTATAATTTAGTGAAATAAAACGTCACTAATCCACGTACAGCCCCTTCTTCTCCACTTAACAAAAATTTCTTTGTGACCGTTAAATCTTTAGCGTCTAGTCGTGTGCGCATGTCTTTCAATTTTTGATAGACGAGCGGATGACTGATATAATTTTTGATCGCATAGTCGTTCACAGATTCGAACGTCTCAAAAAAGATTTCTTGCAGCATCAAAAAACCGAAGGAATGACGAACATACATTTCACCTAGAATCGTCGAATTTCCTCGACCACTCTCGATCAGTCTCACATTATTTCCTTCAAAAAATAATTGAAATTCATCCGTTAGCCCATAATCCACGAAATCATGCGACAATTCTTCCATTGACTTATTCAGCAAAAAATAAGAGATATCCAATTCTTCTAACACTTTTTCATGATTTTCAACTAAAAGCGGCTTTGTTTCCAAATAACGTAGCAACTCTAACTTGCGTTGTGCTGACTTATCTAAAAATAGTTTGAACATTTTGATTTCCTCTACCTTCTGGTTTTTCTCCATAGAGTATCGTACCTGAAAATAAATAACTCATTGCTGCCAATTGACCATTCTCTGAATTAGCGGAACCAGCCCCACTTGACTGCGGTAACATCACTTGATTATATGGGTGGTTATCAGAAAAAAAATCATCATCTAAGGTTATTTTACGTGATGTACTAGCTATTTGGCTAATAATATTATTCTGGTTATCCAATAATTTTGGTCTAGGTGATTTTTTTTCTTTAGGGATTGAAAGATTTGGATAGAACAATTCATTTTCTTCTTGTTTTTTCACTTCTTGCTTATCGTTATTTATAATTGCAATATCTTGTGATTGTTCAGTTTGTTCAACTTCCGTCTCTTCCTCGTCTGTCACAGGTAATTCGGGAGTGAATGGTTCAATTTGGATATGTTCTGTCGGATTCAATGGATCATAAATGATCGTTTCTGCATGTGTGTATACTGAAGATTCGAAGTAGACGACAGCAAATAAAAGTGTTCCTAATATCGCGATTTTTTGTCTTTTCATTTTTTCTCCTCTTTTTTGATCAGTCGTCTTAAATAAATAAAATTATGTGATTCAAGCAAAAATTGTCTGACTGATCTTGTCCATTTGATCAGTCAGACGTTTTTTTATCAGGGATTGATATTATTTATTTTCAGATTTCTCTTCATCTTTTTGTTTTTTTCTTTTCCAAATAATAAAAATCAGTAAAAGAAGCAATAATAATAAGATACCGAATAATACATACATCCACGTATTGTCTTGTTCGATCGTCACATCTTTTTCATTTAACTCTCTAGCCACTTCGCCTTTTATTTCAAAGTCTTTTTCAAATTCCCATTTATATTTATAGGTTTCCTCAGTTCCGCTAGAAGTTTTAACTTTATACTCCCCGTCTTCTGCTTTTTCACCGTATGCAGTCATCTTCATCGTATACTTACCCGCTTCCAACTTTTCACCGTTCAATGAAATCGGATAATCAAAGTGAGAATTAGGTGCCATTTGCATGCTTTCCGTTTGACTCTCATATAGCGTTTCATCTGATCCTTGTTTCGTGATCGTTGTTGCTACATTCAATTGATTCAAATAAGCTGCTTCAGGATTTTGCAAATGAACATTGATCACATTTCTAGCATTGACTTGTGCTGGTTCCACTTTCGTTGCTTTCAGGTCAGGTTGGACTGCTGTCATCGTTTGACGAATCAATAACGCCACCACATAAGAGTATTCATTTTTGATCGCTAATCCCTTATCTTCTGACGAAGAATCTTGGGTATCATCAGACTTTTCTTTAAAAGTGATCCCGCCTGCCATAACGCCATCAAATTTTTCTGCTGGCATAGTCACAGTGATTGGCACTGTCACCTCTGCATGTTTTGGTAAAGTTACTTCAGGTTCAGCTTTCGCATAATCCTTTAAATTATAAACTAAACTGTCATCGGGTTCAATTTTATTTTCACCATACTCCACCACACCATTCAAGTTGGTCGTTGCACTATTGATGGTCGTTTCGATCGTTAAATCTTTGTCTGTATCATTGCGTAATTGGACTTCGATTGTTTGCTGCTTATCTGGCTCCATCAATAAATCAAAATAGGTTTTTTCTTTATCGATCTGGTTTTCCGGAATGACTGGCGTCACGGCAAAATTAAATTCTGAGGCAAAAGCTGATTGACCTGGTAACACACTTATCATGGCAACAAAGAGACTGACAATAAGGATAAATCTTTTTTTCATAATTTTTTTAACTCCCTGATAAATTAGATGTTAGGTGAGGGTATAGAAGAAGTGTCTAGCTCCGAGAACGGCAACTTCTGGCACTTCTTCCTCTCGCCGTGATTAAGGTCAAAACAAGTCTTTTACACTTGTTTTGACCACGATTATTTCTTTTAGTTTCCTGGTGCGTCTGTTAAAGTCCAAGTGAAAGTTGTTTTGTAAGCTTTCGCGTATTTTGTTGTTGAACCTGGCACTTCTAATGCAATACTGTTTTTTGCAGTATCAACTGAATTTCCCCAGTCCATCAAATACGTTCCGGCACCTTCACCGTCTTTTGCGCTCATAACTAATGATTCACTACCGCTTGGGTCTAAGCTGAAAGTTGCAACGCCTGTTGGTTTTGCTGATTGTGAACCAGTCACGACATTACCGTTTGATAATGTGATTTTTGCACCAGTCAATTCTTGATCTTCTGCTGTTTTGAATTGTGCATTTTGTTTCACTTTCAATGTCCAACCTGTTTCAGTTCCGCGGTTGTCAGATACTTGAACAAAGTTTGGTCCTTCTTTTTCAACATCACTTGCATCTTTATATTTTTGTGCTGCAGCATAGTATGTTTGTGTTGTAGATGTGATTTTTTGTTCCCCAAATGCTAGACTTGAAGCAAAGTCGATTGACAATGGACCGTTTGTACCTGGTTCTGGTTTACCGTCTGGTGTTGTTGGGTCAACAGGTGTCACCGGTTGTTCAGGATCAAGTGGATCAACTGGATCAGTTGTATCTGTATTTGGTACATAATTGATGACACCGTTTGATGTATATTCCCCACCATCAGCTGCTGCTACGCTAACTGTGCTGAATACTCCGCCTAATAACATTGTTGATAATAAGATCATTTGTGATTTTTTCATTTTGATTTTCTCCATTCTTAATTTCCTGGTGTATCAGATAGATTCCAGGTTAATATTGTTGAATATGTGACCGCATCTTTTGGTGTTTTACCTGGGATGGTCAATGACACACTTTTTGTGATCACTGAGGACACATCTTTATTTCTTTGGTCTTTTGTTGTGACTGTCTCCACTTTGTCACCCCATGCTTCGATCCATGTCCCTGAACCAGCATCTGATTCTGCACTTAGTACGATCGATTCTGCCCCATTTGGATCTAAGGCGATTTCAGTGGTAGCAGTTGGTGCAGCTACACCTTCTGCATTTGATTTAACGACTGGATCCAGTAATTGGATCACTGCACCAGTCAAAGTTTTGTTTAATGTTTCATCATTCTGGAATTGACCGTTTTGACATACTTTCAATGTCCAACCGGCATTGTTGCCTCGGTGATCAGACACTTGAACATAATCCGGTGTCACTAGATCAGAAAGTGAGCCATCGTCATTTACATACGTTTGTGCTTTGGCATAATACGTTTCTGTTTTGTTCGAGATCTTATTCATACCGAAATCAAAGCTTGAAGCAAAGTCAATCGATAGAGGGCCTTTGGTTCCTGGTTCTGGATCCGTTCCATCTGGATTGGTTGGATGAACCGGTTTATCTGGATCTGGGTCTATCGGATTGACTGGCTCAGTTGGATCAGTATCCGGTACAAAATTAACGGTACCATTACTTTCGTACTTCGCCTGATCGACCGCTTGGACGGTAGTCGTTACTCCTGTCAAAAGACTAATGATCATTAAACCACTTACTGTTTTTTTCATGCGATCCTCCAAAGTGATTTATTTCCTAAGTCTTTTGGTTTATGGTGCAGGAGTAGATTTAAGGCTCCATGTCAACGTTGTGCTATATTCTTTCGCCAATTTGACTGTTTTACCTGGTACATTAAGTTTTACAGCACTTGCACCTTCTGTAGAATCTGTACCAAATTTGTAGATCCAAGTCCCCATTCCTTTACCTGCATCCGCAGTCATCAAAACTGATTCGCTACCAGGTGTCAATGTGTTTTGAGTCACTAGGTCTGGTTTGTATTGATCATCCATGATCGATGCGCTTGCGCCATTACTTAATGATAGAACCGCGCCAGATAATTCTTCGTCTGCGGCAGTTTTGAATTGGCTGTCTTGAGTCACAGATAATGTCCAACCTTCTTGTGTTCCACGTTTGTCTGTTACTTGCACGTAGTTTGGACCGTCAGTACCATCTTTGAATGTTTGGATCTGTGCATAGTAGTCTTTAGTTACAGTAGTGATTTTTTGTTTCCCAAATTGAAAGCTTGAAGCAAAATCAATTGATAGAGGTCCATTTGTACCTGGCTTTGGTCCAGTTGGATCAGTTGGATCAACTGGCTCTACCGGATTTGTTGGATCAGTTGGGTCAACTGGATCAGTTGGATCTGTATCTGCTTCAAATGCGATCACACCGTTTGTTTCATAGCTTGCAGTTTCATCTGCAGCAAACACTGTGCTTGTTCCTAATAATGTACTGAATAAAATAATCCCCGCTGTTAACATCGTTGTCTTTTTCATTTTTCTCTTTTTCTCCTTTTCATAACAATAATTAGCAATACGATCAATAGAAGGAAGCTTCCAATCATCGTAAATTGTTTACTCACATAATCCCCAGTTTTTGGTAACTGTTTGCTATCTCCTTGCGACACTTCATTTGGATTCGCATTTATTTCATTTTCTCCAGAAGGTGATTGATTTTCTTGGGAAGAACTAGGCGAAGTAACATCACCTACTCCTTCTTCAGAACTTGAACTGCTTTCATCCTCTGGATATTCGTAAGTGCCATAAAAACCTGTAACACCTTCACTTTTGATTGATTGATCCTCTTCTGCGAAACCAATTGGTGTCAGACTGAAAAGTAGTCCTAACATCAAGAGGATCTTCCACCTTTTTTTCTTCATTTTACCCACCTTTTTCTCTAACGTTATGCTTTTTCCTATGGATTACCTGGTGCTGAAACTAACGACCATGATAATGTTCCTTGGTAACTTCCGACTTTTTGTTTTTCCGGAGGAACAGTTAACTTGATCCCTTTGTTTTTCGCTTGATCCCATTCTTGATTCACAAGATATTCGCCATTTGTCGTTAATGTCTTTTCTTCCACGATCACTGCATTTGGTCCAAGCACTGTATTTGTTGTCCCATCTGTGAATGAAAGTGCGTTAGAAAGTTGGGTGTTTCCAGAAGTCAAAGGTTGTTTTTCAGTGACTGTCAATTGCCAGTTGTCTCGTTCGGAACCTCTTGTATCTTTTACAATCAAATCACCTTCGATCAGTGGCCAATAGGTTTGAGTCGTTGACTTGACTTTTTGCGTTTCGAAATTCATCGTTTTTGGTACTTCTTTTAATTCCAAAGTGCCGGTAATTGCTACATTGACTGTTTTTTCAGCCGTTATGCCATTTAATTGATAGCTATACGTCGTTGAAACATTTTTTAAGACTTCTGCTTCGGTCGTATTCTTGATCGCTGAAAACGTCGCGTCCGCTAACGTTGGCACTTGATTGGCACTACCATCTGCTAAAATGACTTGCGCCATGGTTCGTTGAGCCAAATCTTGTTGTGCCGACAAAGCATTGGCATCTGCTAAGCTCATACGAACATCCTTTGCATAGACTGCAAAATAGCGATCGCTTGAAATCTCTGCTTCATTTTTCACAACGATCAAGTTTGCTTGTTGTTCCTTTTCATTTCCAGTCGTGCCGACTTTGTAATCAATGACATGTTTTCTTGAAACTTCATCTGTCGCTAATGGCTGTTTGATTTCATCCATCACATCAGCTGTGATTGAATCGGTAAAGAACGGACGCCCTTTGGCTTCCATTAGTGATAAGATGGATTGTTCATCAACTAAATCGGCTGCTTCTTTTTCAGAAATGATCACATTTCTAGCTGAAAGCTCTGCTTCATTTGAATATTTTACTTTGACTTCATAGCTGTATTCGCTATCTGGCGATTGCCAATCAATCGTTGAAGAATCTTTTTGTTCCCCAATCGTTGTAGGCGCCTCACCATTTTTTGAACTAGTGATTTCAGCTTGGTACAACCATGAACCAGTTGCTTGTGTTTCAGGCTCAAAGCTCAATTTTGGCGTAATACCCTTTCCTGAGGGAATCAGCAAACGTCCTTTTTGAACTTTCGTACCCGCCGTTTCGGTTCCCCAAGCATTCAAGACTAACGGTGCATTTCCTTCTTTCACTTCACTGACATTGTGGAAAATGCTTCCTTCACCTTGCGCAATTCCTGGATTTTCTACTTCATAATCGATGATCGAACCAGGAATCGCGATACCATAACCACTACCCGTTTTCGAAACATCATTATCCCCGATGAAGCTTTTTCCAGTTGCTTTTTCCGTCCCTCTAAAATTCAAAGGTGTAAGTTTCGTGGCATTCGCAATCGTTGGATTGATCGTCAAGACTTGATACGCTTTATTTGCACCGAACCACGTACCGGTACTATCTACTTGTGTTGCTGAATCTCCAGTAGTTGGTTTGATCCAGACTAATTCATCTTTTGCTGGATCAGGAAATTCGATATCTGAAATATTGACTTTTCCTGTTCCCGGAATCGTTTCTAAAGTAGCTTCATCTTCAATAGTCAATTTAGCTGCTGAAACTAAATTACTAGAATTTGACACGCCGATCCCTGCATTTTTTGAAAGATGGATATCCCCAAATGAATGATAGGTCGTTGCATGATTGGCTGCCGTAGCAGATAACCCATTTTTGATATTTCCGCCGTTTGCCATCAATTTCAATCCGTTCGTGACGTTTAGTTCAGTAAAATTGACGATTCCTAAGCCAGTAAGATTGAGTGGATCTGTTTGATATTTGCCCGTACCGTCCACATTTTCACCAAAATTGAACACTACTTTGTTTGTGCTGGCACTAGCAATCGTATTTGTAAAGTTATCACTTGCTGAACCACCAGATAAACCATTGATGCTAGCAGCACCTTGAACATTTGCCGTAACATTTCTCAAAATTTTTCCACTGCTGATGTTTGAATATTGTGTAGCATAGAGATTACCGATACTAGAACCGTCCGCTTGGATATTCATCTTGATCGACCCATTTTTAGTGTAAGTAGCGTTCGTTCCGCCATCACCATAAATGCTCGCACCGTTTAATGAATCAACACCTGGTTTGGTAAAAATATTCAAGGTAATCGTATTATCGGTATTGGTTCCCAAGGTCGTGTTTTGTCCATAAGGTCGCCCACCTGTAATATAGGTGTTACCCGGTAATTTGAATTCACCATCATAGTTTCGTAAATCAATGAGTAGACTTGCATTTCCAAGTAGTGTACCAGAGTTCGTAATACCGCCGGAAAATCCATTAGAACCCGTCCGCGGAGTACCAGAGAAGTTACCACCATAGATTCGATTATCTGAATTCCCAGTAATCGTATGATCACCACTAGCTCCATATGAAGCACCCATCGATGCATTGATGACTCCTTCATAGACTGTGACACCAACATTCCCTATATCTTTGGCATCATTCCAACCACCGCCGGATAAGAACCAGTCTACTTGCCCATTATAAACAGTCGTTTGTCCGTTGCCGTATACACGAGCTCCGTTATATCCAGTACCTTCCAATGTATCTGTGATCCCGCCATTCAGCGTATTAGAACTATTTCCTTCGATAACTCCAGAATAAGAGCCCCCATACGTCCAACGTGCGATCGTATTATTCAAAACTGTTTTGGTATCTCCTTTGATGTAGATGTCCCACGTATTGTTCGTAGCAGGGTAGCCACCGCCACCTACAATATCCCAGCCAGAGTTATTTCCTCGACTTTTATTTGTTGTCGAATAATCAAAGCTAGTTGGTCTAGAACCAGAATAAGCTAAGCCATCTCCTCCGGCAGAACCATCCGCATTCGCTGTACCTACTTCAATCGTTGTGTTTCCTTCTATATAACCACCACGCCCAGCTGCTGTTGAATAGATAGAAGAATTATTAAACGAACCACTAACTAATTTTGAAGTAATATTTCCAAATACTTTAAATGTAGCCGCAGCTTTTGCTAGATTGGCTCTTTGATCCGGTGTGTAGGCGTCATAGGTTGCCTCATTCGATGCTCCAATACCGCTTTTATTAAACTTTTCGACATTGTTTCCCGCTCCTCCGTTAAAATCATTGATTCCACCGGCAGATGAGGTGCCTGCTTTGATCGTATTCGTGATATTCCCAGTGACCGTACCGCTGTAACGATTGCCACCTTCAAATTCTGCCCGTCCAGCACTATATGAGCTGCTATCTAAATTCGTTTCGATTCCGTCAGTTGAACGATTGGTACCGATATTTCCTCGAGAAGATCCACCGATAAATCGCTCGCCATTTCCATACCAGCGACCATAACCAGAAATGTTGTTCGTTACTTTTCCACCAATGTCCCCATAGATGACACCGCCATAATAAGTACTTAGTTGAAAGGCTGTCCCACTATTCTTGATAGCAATATTCGTGGATACATTTCCAGTAACATTCGCTGTATTCGTCGTACTTGTTCCATTTCCACCACCGTATAGATTCGTGATCCGTCCGCCAGCATTATTGATCACAGTAGAGACGTTACCATCAACGGTCCCGATGTTCGCTCCCCCAGCCAGTGTAGCGATACCACTGTTCGTGTTGTTGATGATGATGCTCGTGTTTCCTTTCAGCGTTCCACCATTTTGGTTTCCACCAAAGATATTCCACGTACCTGAACCTGTCGTATTGACCGTAATGACCGGATTTCCTACGACATCCCCTGAGTTTGCTCCACCATAAATTGAAATACCGTTACCGACTGATCCGCCGTTTAGATTCAAGCTATGCCCGTTCATATAGAAGTAAGTGCCGGTATAATTGATATTTCGTAAAGTGATTGTTGAACCAAAGTAAGCATTCGCAGTAAAAGCAAGTGTTTTTGCGCCAGATGGCACGGTTAAATCTTGTGTGATCGGATCGTCTGAATGTCCAGTGATCACTAAGTTGTTCACTTTATCTTTTAATGAAGCAAATGTAGCATTTGTTGCATCAACTGTACTTGGAATCGTGTTCGCAACTGTACCAGCTGTTAAAGTGACGTTTGCCCCGACATACATGACATAATCTTGCATATTGCCTGCCTGATACAAATCATTTAACGCCGTTTTCACTCCAGCATCTGATGCTGCATAGGTTTGGTACGGCTGAGTAGCATCTGTCGGACTTGGTACAACGAGTACTTTTGTCTTATCTGCTGTTGCAATCGTATCTTTGATTGAAGCATCTGTACTTGTCAATGCACGGATTGCTTGCTGTTTGAATATCGCTTTTAGTTGGAGATCCTTCGTCACCGTTACTTGGCTAAGTTCTTCATTTGTGTAAAGCTTGCCATCCATTTCCCAACCACTGAATGATTGTTCTGCTGACAAACTTGGTATATCACTACTTGAAATTTTTTCGTTTTCCTTAACTGTCAGTTCTTTGACTTCATCACCTGATTCGAATAAATGATTGCTGTCTGTTGTGAATGTTAAAGTAAAACTTTTTTCTTCAGTCGTAGATTCTTGTGTCTGTTCCTCTGAAGAAGGTGACGTCTCTGACTGTTTCACCTCCTCTTTTACTGTTTCTGTTGTCTGTGTGACTGTCTCTTCACTTTGCATAGTCGAATCAACTGACTCATCTGTTTGAGTTGTGGGTGATTGAGTAAGTTGAGTATTTTCAGTATCCACTGCCTGTACGACTGCCGGCAATGGAGAAGTTACCCCTGCAAAGAGAAGCATTGCGGCAACACACATAACAATATTTTTTTTCATTTTATCTTCCCTTCTGCTTCACACAACAAGATCAACTTGTTGATAATTATTATTGCTTGCTTGATTCTTTTTGTATTGTATACTGTTGGATCTGGTTATTTTTAAAAAAAATTTCTCTGTTTCAGAAAAACGATTAATTTTTCTTTGAGCATATTATTTGACTTTTAAAAATAACAAGTGATTTTTAAAAGGGTAAAAAAATATAAAAAAAGCTGATATATCAATATTTACCGAACATGGTGAATATGCTATATTTTTAATTTCCTTCTTATTTAATTTATATTCATGAAAACAAAATGATAGTTTCATGAATAATGAAGGATTAATTTACAAATGAATTTTTTAACCACAGATTTTTTTGATAAGTTTCTGTTGTTTTTTTATTCAATTTCAGCATTGTTATGTTACTCTTTTTAATCAATAATTTAAAAATAACCATGATACCTCTTCTAAGAATCTAGAGATTCACTCAAATAAACATAAGGAGACAGCCAAATCACTTTCAGCATTTTTCTTCGGTTGATTGCTATTTTTCTAAAAATCATCCATCAGCCCCTATCTTTAAACACAATACACCATTTTAGAAACAAGGATTTCAGAAATAAGCCATCATTCATAAAAATTTGTAACACACAATTTTTCATGAATGATAGCTTATTCCGTTTGGATACTTCAACGTCAAGCTCATATGCTCAACCTTTAATCTCTGACGTTCTTGACTCAAATATTTGTAAATACCTTTTCACACACATGTTGCAGAACGTTTCTCTGCTATCTAAACAAACAGACGTAATCAGTAAAACCTATTAAAACTATTTGTGTCCGTATCCCCAAATACACTCACTAATAGCATCTATTCTAATCGATACATCATTCCCGCCTTTGCCGAATAACCGATTTCAAGCATACTCTTGCTATTGTATCTTCCAAGAGCATTTCCCCAATGGATTTCTTCGTTTTATCCGCCCTTCACCTCCTTGTCCCGTTGCGAGTAGAGACATGAGACAAATGATCTATGTAATACAATGGTTGATCTAGTTGCTGATATCAATGGTTTATGGTTATCTAGCGTTTTTTTAAATTAAGCAATTTGATCATTCATCGCATAATAGATTGTTTATCCAACTTAGCAATAGCTGGCAACGGGTAATATTTGATTGTGTTTATACAATCGCTCAAACATATTGTATAACGCATGTTTCCATTATATTTAAATATAATTTATCAATTTTTTTAAAAATCATTTAAATATAACTATTGAAAACGCTTGACTTTTATAATAAGGCGGATAAAAAAATAGATTAGGCATCTAAAATACCTAATCTATCAGCTTTTTATTTTGAAGTTATCCTGTCACATTCCACGAAACTCTATATATAATAAGTGAGATAATCAAAATGAGAATCGTCTTTTCACTAGAAATACATCTAAAAATTCTCTTTTTTTGGACAAAAGCACAGAATATGCTTTTTTATAGTAATTCGCCAAATTTATTGATATAGATTTTTTTGATGAATGTAACTAATCCTAAGTAAGCGATGACGGTCACGATCAACCAAATCCAATAGTTTGCTGGTAATGGTAGTAAACCTAGTCCTTGACCAAAATTAGTAAACGGTAAAACAGAACCGACTAGAATACCTAGTGTGGTGATTGAAAACATGATAAAAGTAGCATTACTTTGTAAGAATGGCACTTTAGGTGTACGTAACGCATGCAATACAAGGGTTTGAGTCCATAAAGACTCAACGAACCAGCCCGCATGGAACAATGCGATAAATAGGACTTGTTGTGAACCTGTCAATGTATGGTAACTGCCACCAACGACCGCTGGACAAATCACAAAGTACATCAATAGATACGTCGTGATGTCAAAAATAGAACTCGTCGGTCCGAAGTATACCATGAATTTTCCAATACTTGATGCTTCCCATTTTTTAGGTTCATGCAAATACTCTTTGTCCATTCTATCCCACGGTAATGAGATACAAGAAACATCATATATCAAATTCAAAAATAGGATTTGTAGTGGGAGCATAGGTAAAAATGGAAGGAATGTGCTCGCAACTAAGACAGAAAACATATTTCCAAAATTTGAACTAGCTGTCGCTTTGATATATTTCATAATATTACCAAACGTTTCTCTACCAGACAGTAACCCTTTTTCTAAGATCATCAAATCTTTTTCTAATAAGATGACATCTGCTGATTCTTTGGCAATATCTACGGCTGTGTCTACTGAAATTCCAATATCCGCAACTTTCATCGCTGGCGCATCATTGATACCATCTCCTAAGAAACCTACTGTATGCCCATTATTACGCAACGCTGTCGTTAACCGAGCTTTTTGTTGAGGATTCAATTTAACAAAGACATCATGCGCTTCAGCTACTTTTCCTAATTCCTTGTCAGACATCTCAGCAATTTTCTCACCAGTGATCAATTCATTGATTTGCAAGCCTACTTGACGACAAACAGAGCGGGTGACTAATTCGTTATCACCTGTTAGTACTTTGACAGCAACGCCATGATCTTTCAACGCTTTCAACGCTTGCTTAGTTGTTTCTTTTGGCGGATCTAGGAAAGCAAGATAGCCAATCAAGACCATCTCTGATTCGTCTTTCACTGAAAATTCCCCAACTACACTTGGATTCGTTTTTTGTGCAACACCGATGACACGTAAGCCATCTTCATTTAAATCTCTAACTTTTGCCAAAACTGTTTCTCTTTGTTCTGCGGTCAATGGTTTGACTTCACCACCAAGGTCGATATAAGAAGAGATGCTTAACATTTCTTCGATCGCACCTTTTGTGATCATTTGGGTTTTCCCAGCTGGATCTGCTACCACGACACTCATTCTTCTGCGTTCAAAATCAAAGGGGATCTCATCTACTTTTTGGTAACGGATCTGCTCTGTATCTAACGACTCAACAGCTTCGTCAATAATCGCAACATCTAAAAGGTTTTTTAAGCCCGTTTGATAGTAACTATTCAAATAGGCGTGGCGCAATACGCGCTCGTTTTCATTTCCTTCACAATCCATGTGATATTCTAAAATAATCTTGTCTTGCGTCAATGTTCCAGTTTTATCTGTACAAAGTACATCGATCGCACCGAAGTTTTGAATGGCATTCAGATTTTTGATGACTGTTCCTTTTTTCGCCATCGCACTAGCACCTTTCACAAGGTTTGTCGTAACGATCATCGGCAACATTTCTGGTGTTAAGCCAACAGCGACTGACAAACCAAACAAGAATGCTTCTAACCAATCTCCTTTTGTAAAACCATTGATCACAATGACAGTTGGTGCCATCAACGCCATAAATTTGATCAACAACATCGATGTTTTTTGGATACCTAGTTCAAAGCTTGTTTTCACAGGTTTTTGTGATAAGTTTTGCGCCACATGACCAAACATCGTATCGTTTCCAACAGAGATGATAATGCCTTCTGCACTACCACTGATTACATTACTTCCCATAAATGCAATATTTTCATAACTTGTTTCACTTTGTGTTCTTCCAGAGCAAACAGTTGCATGCTTTTCAACCGGATAGCTTTCGCCAGTCAATGCAGCTTGTGAGATAAATAAATCTTTGGCAGAAAGTAACCGCATATCCGCTGGGATCATATCCCCTGCAGATAAACGTACTTGATCCCCACAAACGATTTCTTCCATGGGAATTTCTTTGTATCCACCATCTCGTTTAACTGCCGCTGTTACCTTGACTAATGATTTCAACTTTTCAGCAGCTTGGTTTGAACGGACGGATTGGATCAAAGTCATCGTGCCGCTGACTAGCACCATCGCGAAAATGATGATCACACCAAACAAATCTTTATCTGCTGGAGCGGCTAATACATACTCGGTGATATAAGAAATAATTCCTAATGCAATCAATACTAACGTAAAAGGGGTGATAAACGCTTTGATCGCTTCTACAATAAAAGGCGTTTTCTTTCCATATGAAATACTATTATTTCCATAAGTTTCTCTTAGACTTTCGACTTGTTCTGAAGACAAGCCTTTTTGTGTTGTATGAAATAAGTCGAATAACTGTTGCTTGTTTTTACTAGCAAAACCAGCATAGACTTTTCTTGTTTCTTTCTTTTTTTCCATCTTGTGATTCTCCTTTGATCTTTAGGTTGTGAGAAAGCCGTTCAGTTTCAAGTATTAAGGCAGGAATTGAGAAAAATAGCTGCTCGCATTTTTTCAATTTTAGACTTGATATTGAAAGAACTGACTTCCAAACACCGTTTATTTGGTTTTAAGAGACAAACAAGACTGATGCCCCTGAACCATTTTTACTTAATCAACGGAGACAGAGTGTTTCAAAGGCGCTGAGAACAGATAGATAATAGTCTCAACAGACCAACGCTTTGTCTCCTTGTACTCCTGACTGTCATCCATTTGTTCTCATCTCCTTTCGTTTACTAACTTTACTTCCTTGTCTGATTACTTGATACTTCAACTTCCCAACTAGATCACCCTCAAACACTTCTTTATTTGAAAAACTGGTCGGTGACAAACAAAAAACCTTTCGCCAAAACTCAGCGAAAGGTCAAAAAAGTGCACAAAAAAAAGCGTGGTTGATCTACTCGTTGAGTTTTGGCACTATACAACGTAAAAAGCAAAAGAGCTTTTAGCTACCTTATGAAAAGCCTTATCTCGACAATTCCTGTTCTACCCATTGGCGTCTCTCGACATTTTTGGGCAGTAGCCTATGTTTGTATAGGAGCCTCACCTAACAAATCTTATTCAGTTTTTCCTCACCTAATGTAACAACTATTTGACGGAATGTCAAACACATTTTCAAAAAAATAAATGAAAGTATAAGGGATTCGTTTGTCATGCTTTCTTTCTCTAGGTATAATGAGCATATCACAACAGTTAGGAGTGAAGGATATGGAACGTACACTTGTTATTATCAAACCTGATGGGGTAAGACGTCATCTGGTCGGTCGAATCATCCAGCGATTTGAAGAAAAAGGATTCGCCATAGCTGAAATGAAATTCGCTACGATGACTGAAAAACTAGCGAAAGAACACTATCAACATCTCTCTGGTCGAAGCTTTTTCGAGGACTTGATCGACTACATGACTTCTGGACCAGTCGTTTTTCTGGTATTAACAGGTGAAGATGTGATCGATCTCGTGCGTAAAATGGTCGGTGCAACAAAAGCAGCAGATGCCGTTCCTGGGACGATCCGGGGCGATTTTGCCTTACCTGGTACAGAAAACATCATCCATGCTTCGGATTCACGAGATGCAGCGAATACTGAGATCACACGTTTCTTTCCACCATTCGATACGAAAAAAGTAGAAGAGCCAAAAAAATGAAGTCTTTGGCCGTTGACTGCTTGATTTCGTGAAATTTATTTTTGTTTTTTACCAGTACTTCTGAGATAGGTCACGCTTAACACGTTCAGTGAGAGCTTTGACTTAATACTAGAGGTACTGGTTTTCCTTTTGCATTAAGCCAAATATCCACTTGGATCTACTCTCTCTAACGTCCTATCGTTTGGTTTGGATCGACAATAATTTCTTTTCCAACTCTTCTCGTTCTTCTTTTCCTAAAGTATATTCGATCACCGCAAACAATGACTGACATTCCGCTTCTTCCGTCGGTTCCCCTAATGCAGTTGCGATCAAATGCCGATAGTAATCAGACATCAAACTCTCGTAAATAGCTGCTCTTTTGGGTTTTAAAGCTAAGCAACGATACATATCCTCGTTGATACTTCGAGCTTTTTTGTATCTTTTTTTGTCGATATAATAAACAGTCAAATTCTTCAAAAAAAGGAACAAACACTGATCATATCCTGACTTCATGGCTTTACGCATTCTTTTTTTGATTTTCAAGTAATTGTTTTCGATAAATGAATCACTGAAAATAAACGGAAATTCTGCTAACAAGTCAAGTTCATATCGACCAAATTCTTTCATTTTCATAAAATAATCTTCGATCATCCGTATCTCATATCCTAAAAACTCCACTTGGATGTCTGGCTTCACATGTGATTTCCAATACATATGTATATTCAGTACGAGATAATACAGATCAGCTGTCCGTTTGAATTGCTTGCGATTATCTGCGATTTCTTTGTAAGGATCAAAATCTTCCTCCTGTACCTTGTTCAACAAATTGCGTGTTTTTCTCGTTTTACGTGGTTCTTCCAATTGGTTTCTTAGAGATTCATATTCTGTCAGCGTGATATTCAATCGATCAAGAAAAGCCATTAGCGTTAAAAAAGAAATTTTTTTGATCGTCCGACTCTCGATGCCAACTAGTGAAGTTTTTGAACAGATCCCCTCTGCCAATTGTGACTGTGTCAGCTTCCGACTCACCCGTAATTTTTTGATTAATTCTCCATCGTGCATAAGATGATGCCTCCTTTTGTGTGTGCATTTTTCAATAAGATTCTCTTAGTAAGATCAACGATCGAAAAAAGAAAAGAACTATCGAAATATTTATTGCATTCACTAATTAAGTACGCATAAATGAAAAAATATTTGAATATCAATAAAAAAACTTCTAAAAAGTGAGAAAACTCAACTTTTTAGAAGTTTGGTAAGGTTGTGAGAAAGCCGTTTATCATAGGTTGTGAAAGGAGCGGTTTGACCTGAGCAGTAAGATAGAAAAACAGAAAATAGCTTTTCATATTTTTTGTTTTTCTAGCTTAGTGTTGAAGGTCAGCTCCTTGAGCACCGTTTATCATAGGTTGTGAAAGGAGCGGTATTTATCCGAGTCTAAGGATTATCCACTGCCCCATTATCTGCTGGGTATAGGTTCGTTGTCGTCTGATCATGATTTTTAGAATAGACACTCGTTGAAGCGGAACCCTTTTCTTTTTCGATTTGTTTATTTCGTTCAACTTGGTTCTTATAGTCATACTGTGTAGGATCGATTGTTTTAAACCCATTTGGCACATAGAAGCGCAAGAGATTTTCTTGGTTGAGTTTATCCGAAAGACTCAAAGCTGTTTTTACTTGGTTTTGTTCTTTTTCTACCTTTTGTTCGGCTGTTTGATTCGCTTCAAGCAGCTGTCCTGTTTTCGTATCGTAGATTTTCCCACCTAGTACTGTGTAGTCTGGAGCAACAAAATTCCCATTTCTAAATGCCACGACTTGATCATGTTGCGGTGAAAGCAGATCCGTACCGAAATGGATGTAATTATTGTCTTCGACTCCTAGTAAGTGGAGTAAAGTTGGTAGAACGTCGATCTCGCCACCATACTCATGGTTAACTGTTCCTTTTGTGTAACCTGGGATATGGAACATCAACGGTACTCTTTGCATTTGGGCATTGTCGAAATCACCCCATGTTTCTGGATCTTTCCCCAGTGCTGAAGCAAGGTCTTTATTATCTGTGTTTGAGATACCAAAGTGATCTCCGTAAATCACAAACATCGAGTGATCATAAATCCCCGAAGCTTTCAAATACGTAAAGAATTGTTCGAGTGATTGATCCAAATAATGGGCTGTCCGCACATAGTTATCCACCGTGCTATTTCCCGTATCCAATGAAGGAAAGTCAAAATTTTTGTCATCTGTATAATATGGTGTGTGGTTCGTCACTGAAAGAAACTTCGCATAAAATGGTTGTTGCAAATGTTCTAAATAGTTTGCTGATTCCCGAAATAGATCTTTGTCTAAAATCCCATACCCAAGCATTTCATCTGAATCATCAAAATATGACCGGTCAAAGAAATTTTCATAGCCTAAATTTTTATACACATGGTCACGATTCCAGAAACTACCAACATTCCCGTGAAAAACTGCGCTAGTATACCCTTGGGTTTGGTCCAAGATCGCTGGAGCAGCTTGAAACACATTATCAGATCCTAATTCTGTAAACAGCGAACCTTGAGGTAAACCAAACGTTCCGGTTTCCAACATATTCTCAGCATCACTGGTTTTTCCTTGCCCAACTTCATGGAAGAAATTATCAAAACTGATCGTTCCTTGGTCGGTGAAAAGACTATTCAAAAAAGGAGTGACTTCTTGTCCATCGACTTTCATATTGATCAAAAATTGTTGAAAACTTTCTAGATGCAACACGATCACATTTCTTCCTTTTGCCAGTCCAAACATCTCTGGATCAGGGGCAGCATAATGCGATTTCGTGTAATCAAGGACTTCATCTAGTCCATTACTACTTGCATGTGCTCTGACACTACTAGTGATTCCCGTTTTTATCCCGTCATAGATCGTATACGCATCAAGTCCAAGATATTTCACGATATAAGAACGGTCAAAGGTTCGTTGCAATAATTGCGGACGATTTGCTTCACTCATTGCAAGATTGCCAGAAAAAATCAAGGCGGACAAACAAGTGACCGCGATTGCAACTGGCTTGCGTATCGGCTGTGCTTTAAGAGGTACTTTTTTTACCAATACACGAATCAACAGAAAAGCAAAGACTGCGATATCCACCCAATAAAGGATGTCATGTGGTTTCATCAAAGAAAAAGAGCTACCAGATAACCCTTGAGACACCTTAGAGAAACCTAGAGCTGATTTAACGGTGATAAAATCTGTAAATTCACGATAAAAAATAATATTCAAATACAGCAATAACGTATTTAAAAAATCGATGATAAATAATACGATCAAACTTGTTCTGATCTTTTTAAAATACAAAGAAATCCCAAAGAATAATAGCGTTGTTGCAATCGGATTGATCCATAAAATAAAAGATTGGATACTACCTTCTACCCCTAAAGAAAAATCGGTGTAGTAAGCAAAAATCGTTTTCATCCAAAAGAAAAAGCCAGCAATCAAAACCACGAGTACTTGATGTTGGCCAATTTTTTTTAGCTGTGTCAAAGTCACCACTTCTCTCTAAATTATTATTCCTGTCTATTTTGCTCCTAAAAATTCGATTTTTGCTAAAAAAGTTTGATTTTTTACTCTTTTTTATAAATTAATAACTTGCGTTTTCTAGCTAGATTTTTCTCGTTTAAAAAGCCACTTCTTCTAAAACAAGGTGGTATCTACAA
>NZ_JAFLWG010000053.1:0-35678 GCF_017316315.1 Enterococcus sp. DIV1298c
AACGATAGTACAATAATCATAAAATTAATGATTATTGTACTATCGTTATTGAAAGACTTATTATTCAGAATTTACAACTGTTCGCATATGTAAGTTTACTATAACTAATCCATTAAACTAAAACTATCTTACCTGACAGTTATATTAGTACTAGCATAAAATTTCCCAGTCCCTAACAAGTTAAAGCCATACGCTGTTCCTTCAGTATCGATGAAATGATTGCCAGCTCGATGAGTCCCCATATCTCGACCACCACAAGTAATTGAACCAGTTCCGTTGGTTCTTGAGTCATAACTTCTTAGTGATGGCAAACTTGAATAATGACTTCCGATCAAACGATAATATTGCGCATTTGTTCCTGGAGGTGAGTCTGCTCGTGCAATCATATGAACATTCCTATTTACAACTTGATAGCCAAGATGAAACAAAAGAGGAACAAGTGCACGTTCATTCCCAACCGATTCTACAACTGTCAACTTTACATATGTACCTGGAATAGTCCCTGAAAACCATACAATTCCTTTATCATCAGTACCGCTATAAGAAAATTCAACGTTCTCAATACTACCATCGCTTAAAACCGTTTTTACAAGTGGAGCTGAATAAATAGCATTATCATCTTCAATATCCGCTGCATAACTTTTATTTTCTCCAAGCATTACTAAACCTAAAACAACAATAAAAAAAGAATTTAAAAACCATAATCTCCGCATAAAAAACCTCCTCAAAGTTATTGAATACGCTTACAAAAAGATTATAAAAAATATCGTTTAAAATGTAAATAGTTATTTAAATATTTCTCTTCTTTTATTAATAAATCCAGTAATCTTATCTTCAAAATTTCTTCTAGAAATATCATTTGTCATATAAATTCTGTCAAAAAAAACTTCGTCAATAAATATATCAATCATCACTAATATCGTTCTTTCATAAATATATCTACTTATCTTGTTCAGTGGATTTAGAGAAACAAATTTTACTGTCTCAGTGCTAATTTCCCCATCTTCTTCAATAGGATTTACAATTTCAATCACAAAAACAATCTCTTCACGATGCTTTATATTCCCAACAGAAGTCTCGCCTTTAATAAAAGTGTAGCCGGATTCCCCCTCGTTTCTCACCATAGCAAACCTCCTCTTCCGTTTATTATACGAGCTTGAGATTAACTTGCCTTTTGTATCTGATGTTCTTGAATGTTTTCTAACACACAATAATTACTTTTTCATTTAGAAAAAAATACGCCCAATAAGGACAGATTTTTTTATTATAAAAAAAATTTTTCTATAATAAGGCGAAAACCAGTAAAATCACATCTTTCAACTTTTTATGGTTTCGCCTTATTTTCCGAAACGATAGACCCTATCTAGTTCATTGGATTCCAATAAGATGACTATCGGCATTTTTTATCTGATCCATTTGATTTCATGTAATGGATAATAAACAAATCTGGCTTTGCCTAAAATATCCTCTCGTGCGATTGTTCCAAATGAACGGCTGTCTTTTGAGACTCGACGGTTGTCTCCTAGAACGAAATAGCTATCTTCTGATAATTCAGTGTAACCTGTCAATTCTTCCAATGTGAAATCCGTGGTATAAGGCGCGCTCTCATGATCTGAGCGGATGTTTTTGCTTAAATAGGGTTCTTCGATTGGTTGTCCATCGATTTTTAGTTGATCGTTCTCATAACTAATCGTTTCTCCGGGTAGACCAATGACCCTTTTGATATAGATCGTTCCATCAGCTAGTTGGAAAACAACAACATCAAATCGTCGGATTTCTGAGAACTTTTCCATGACAACCATGTCTCCTTGTTTAAGGACATTCTCCATTGAGTTTCCTTCCACTGGTACTGGGATCAGAATAAATCCACGCAAAATAAAGGCAATCACTATGGAACAAAGTAAAAATTTGAAAAATAACCAAAAACGGTCAATATAACGTTGCTTTTTTGTCAAAGCTAATCAATCCATCCCTCGTAAAATCTAAACCTATTAGTAGTATTATATAAAATAAATACAGAAAAAGCGAATGGTTCAATAGCCATTCACAAACTAGTATAAAAAAAGACAGACAAAAGCCCCCATTTATGGAAATGTTTGGGCTCGATCAAAATATCTTTTTTCCAATGTTTTGATCGAGCCAAATTGGTTTCCAAAGCAGGACTTGTCTGCCTCACCACATCCATTTGATCGCTTAGTTCGTATGTTCAGCTACTAAGCAGGATGGTTATTTTCTAAATAATGATCCCAAGCGGTATCAAAGATATCCATAGAGGGTAAATAGTCAACATTCATTTCTAAATAATCAGAGATTTCTTCATAACTTGTACTGTGTTTGGGAAACTGGATGTCCTTGCCCGCTTCTGTCGCAAAAGTCGATAGTGCATCCGTCGGTTTTCCGCCACGAAGAGTCATCAGATAGTGATAGAAGCTACGATTCATTCGTTCCCCTCCCAGTTGGCAGCAATAAATGCCGCCCGACGTGCATGATTACGCTCAAAATTTTCTGGATTTTTTTTGTAGTAATCTTGATGTTCTTCTTCTGCTAAATAAAACGTCTCAGCTGGTTCGATCGTTGTCACGATCGGGTCAATAAAACGACCACTTTCAGCAAGTTGTTGCTTGCTTTGTTCAGCTTTTTGTCGTTGTTCTTCTGTGGTATAAAAAATCACAGGGCGATAATTGTCGCCACGGTCTTCAAATTGACCAAACGCATCTGTCGGATCTGTTTGTTCCCAATAAAGTTCAAGCAATTCTTCGTATGAGATCAATGCTGGATCATACAAGATCTCAACTGCTTCGGTGTGTCCTGTTGTTTTAGCTTTCACTTGTTCGTATGTTGGATCTGGCACATGCCCTCCAGTGTATCCAGACATGATCGTATGGATGCCAGGTAATGTATCAAAAGGTTGGATCATACACCAAAAACAACCTCCTGCAAATATTGCTCGTTCCATGCTGATTCCTCCTTTAAAATAAAGATCTCGCTTAATTGGTACTTGATTCAGTTGTTTCTTCTGTCGTTGAGGAATCTTTTGGTAAATACAAACTAAATCGGATATCATCATTCACTAAGTCGATTTTATCCGCTTTGATATACATTCCGTTTTGCATACGGAATTGATCTAAGCGCAACATGATCGTTAAGTCTTCCGTATTGATCTCGATCCATTCAGGCAATTTGTAATTTCGTTTGATCATATTCATCACATCTCTGATCGGTAAATTCAACGTACCGATCGATAAGCTTTTTGCTTTTAACTGAACATTGCCATTTTCCATTACATAAGGATCAAAATACAAGTAAAAATCAATCGGAAATCCTAACACTTCAAATGTTCCATTAAGTAATGCTTCATTTTCTAAATAAAATTTGTACTTGATATCTTGCCCTTCTTGAAAATCGGTCAAGAAAAAGCTGATGAGTTGATTGACTTTTTCTTTTTGTGTATTGATTGTTAATACTGGATCGCCTTGTCTTTCCGTGATCGCTGGCACTTCTGGCAAATCAGGTTCGCGATTGGCAAAGATCCGTGTACCTAAAAATATCGTTGAACCGATAATAACGCCTAATAAGATCAAAAATGCGTATTTCCAATGGTTACGCTTTTTTGGTGTTTCACCTGTCGCACTTCGTTTATCCATCCGTGTTTCCTCCCTTGACCAGCCATTTTTCATGCGTTTCGATCAATTGATCTCTTACGGCATTAGCCATCAATTGATAACCTAAGTTATTAGGATGAAAATGATCTTCCTCATATAATACATTATTTCTGGTCCCGCTAGAGCTATCACTTGAAGTTGTCTGATCCGAAGCTTCCGTGATACCAACCTCTTGATTCAACCCTTGATACAGTAAATCATTGATGGGGATAAAATAGCTATTCGCGGACTCATCTACTACTTGTTGTGTTCCTTCATTCCAATTATCCACGATCGTTTGCATGTCCGTGATCTCAGGGAAATTCAAATAAAAAGGATTGTAGATCCCTAAAATATAGATCGGTACTTGTTTATTCAATGAACGGATCTCTTCAATGATTTCTTTGACATTTTCTTGATACTTCTTGATTGGTTTATCGAATGAGTCAATACTGATACCAAAAAGATTGTTTTGGATCACTTTCATTAAATCATTCCCACCAACAGTCAAAGTAATGATGTCTGCTGTTTCGATATTGCTTTTTATCTCTTCATTTTTTTTCAGTCTTTTTAAAATTTGATCGCTTCGTTCTCCATTTACCCCGTAGTTTTCAATTTCAATGGCTGTCAAACCATATCTGTCTTTGATATCATTTGCGACTAACGGAACAAAACCACCTTGTTTCGTTTGGTCACCTACGCCTTCTGTCAACGAATCGCCGATAGCGACATAGTGTAGCTTGTCTTTTTGATTCGATTCAGAAGTCACCGATGCTGCCGGCTTTAACAAAGGCTGAGCTTTGGGCACACTCAAAGATAGTCCGACAAACAGAAAAACTGCGGTCAATAAAGGAATCAAAACGATCATCAATCGTTGATTGTTTCGTTTCATTCTTTCACCTCTAGACCATGATTGTTACTTATATTACCAAAAATTCGATTAAAAAAATAGCCCTTTTCTGAAAAAAGAAAGAGCTTGTTTCTCATTTGCCAAAGGAAGCGCAGTCTGTTAAATCTTTCAGTTGCCTCTTCCTTTTCATATACTGTTATCGCTCGGACAAATTAGAAAATACAGATCATTAAAAAACAAAATTGTCTGTCTTTTAATGATCTGTCCCTTTATGCTTTTTACCTTCCATCAATCAACGTAATACATGATTGCGAAAGCATTTTCCCCTGTATGGGTAGCAATCACTGGATTTGTATGCAATACGGGGATATCCATATCGGGGAACAATTCTTTCAATCCCTCTTCGAATTCACGTGCAAGCTCTTTTGCTCCTGCATGAGAGATACCGATTTGGCGAACGTTTGGCAAAGCCTTCAGTTCTTTTTTCAAGCTTTCGAACCACTTGTCGAAAGTCTTTTTCCCACGACCTTTTGTCACAGGAATCAACTCTGAATGAGCAAAATTCATTACGACACGAATATTCAACATACTTGATAATAACCCAGTTGCACGACTGATACGTCCACCTTTCACCAAGTTATCCAATGTAGAAATACCGATATAAAGCTTTGTATTATTTTTGATCTTCTCGATTTCAGCAAGAATCTCTTCCGCTGACTTTCCTTCTTTTGCCATTTCAGCCGCGCGGATCACTTGGAATGATAATCCTTGGTCTGTCGTATCACTATCGATGACTGTTACTTTTGTTTTTGTTAAGTTGCTCGCTTGTCTTGCTGCTTCAACCGTTCCACTTAGACCTTTAGTCATATGGATAGAGATCACTTCACTACCGTCTTGACCTAATTCGTCATAAGTTGAGATAAATTCTCCGATCGGCGGTTGGCTTGTTTTAGGCAATGCCTTTGACTTCGCCATCATTTCCATAAATTTCTCTCCGCCTAATTGATCGTCATCAGGATATACAACACCATCGATCATTATTGATAATGGCATAACATGGATGTTCAAATGATCTCGTACTGCTTTTTCCATTGTACAAGAAGAATCTGTTACTATTTTTACGTTTGTCATTATTTCACACTCTTTCTTTCACAAAGTGCCTAGCATTTTTCAGGCAGGTCCTCTTCCAGTATACCAAAGAACTTCTGTTTTTTCATCAAATTCGATAAGGTTGTGACAGAAGTAGGCAGCTGTGAGAAATAACCGTGCGAAACCAAAAATCAACCTTCTTTTTAGTCGAATGAAAAAAGCGGCAGCAACCTAGATGAATGAAAATCTTTCTCGGTTGCTGCCGCTTATATCGATAAATGCGAGGAGATACTACATCTCTTCAGCTGCGTGTTCTTCTTTTCGTTTATACGTCTCGAACTGATGCGCATAACTATTTTTTTCGTCGATTTCTCCCGGACTGATGTTGATCAATGACCAAGCTTCCCAGTCAACGGCAGGAAAATACGTATCTCCTTCGAAAGAATGATGGATCACTGTCCGATATAAAATCGTGCAGTATGGTAAGAATTCTTCATAGATTGCTGATCCTCCAGCAACGAATAAAATCCCATCTGCTTCTTTTTCATACGCTAATACTTCATTGACATCATGCATCACTTGTACGCCCTCAGCTGTAAATTCACGGTCCCTAGTCAAAACAATCGTTTTACGATTGGGTAATGGTCTACCGCCCATCCCCATAAATGTTTTTCGTCCCATGATCAATACATTCGCTTCGGTCATTTGCTTAAAAAATTTTAAATCATTCGGCAAATGCCATGGAAGTTTGTCTTCTTTTCCAATCAGACCATTTTCATCCTGTGCCCAGATTGCAGCGAACATCTTCTCATCCTTTCTTAGACCGCGATAGGTGCCTTGATTGAAGGATGCGGCTCATATCCTTCAACTTTGATATCATCCATTTCAAAATCGAACACAGAATCCTTTTCTGTATTCAATACAAGTGTCGGAAACGAACGAACTTCTCGAGATAATTGCTCTTTCATTTGTTCCACGTGATTGGAGTAAAGATGCGCATCGCCTAAAGTATGGATAAATTCACCGACTTCTAACCCAGTTTCATGCGCAATCAGATGTGTCAGTAAAGCATAGCTAGCAATATTGAACGGCACACCTAAAAATACATCACCACTGCGTTGGTACAATTGACAGCTCAATTTGTTGTCATTCACATAAAACTGGAACATCGTGTGACAAGGCGGTAAAGCCATCGTTGGCACATCTTCTGGATTCCAAGCTGAAACGATCAATCTTCTTGAATCAGGTGTTTTCTTGATTGCTTCGATCACTTCTTTGATTTGATCGATGAAACTGCCTTCTTTCGTTTCCCAATGGCGCCATTGATACCCGTAAATATGACCAAGATCACCATATTTCGCTGCAAAATCTTCATCTTCGACGATTTTTTCACAAAACTTCTTGCTTTCTTCCTGATACACTTTATTGAATTCTGGATCAGACAAACTGCGATGACCAAAATCTGTCATGTCTGGACCTTGATAGTCCTCGCTTTTGATATAGCGCTCAAATGCCCATTCATCCCAGATATGGTTATTATTTTGTAAAAGATAGCGGATATTCGTATCTCCTTTTAAAAACCATAACAGTTCACTTTTGATCAAGCCAAAAGGAACACGTTTTGTCGTTAATAAAGGGAAGCCCTTTTGAAGGTCAAACCGCATTTGATAACCAAATAAACTCAATGTTCCAGTCCCCGTACGATCACCTTTTACATGTCCTTCAGATAACAACTTTTCACCTAGTTCAAGATATGCTTGCTCCATCTTATGCCCTCCTAATTATCTGCCCATTCACTTAAATATTCCCAACGTGACATTTTTTCTTCCAGCATTTCCTCAGTTTTGGTCACTTCTTTTTGTAACTCTTGCAAACGTGTGAAATCATCACCTTGATGGTTCATTTCTTCTTGTAATTCATCCAAACGATTTTCTAGTTCTGCAATATCATCTTCGATCGTTGCCCATTCTTTTTGTTCCATATAAGAAAGTTTTTTCTTTGGCTCAGATTTTTTTTCTTCGATCTTCACTTTGACTTTTTCCGGTTGCGCTTGTTGGTCTTCTTTACGTTTGACTAAGTAGCTCGACATGTCGCCATAGTAAAGCTCTTGTTTGCCATTCCCTTGAAAGACTAGTAGTTTATCAACTACCTTATCCAAGAAATAACGGTCATGGGAAACAGTGATGACTGCCCCTGGGAACGTGCGGAAATAATCTTCCAAAATCGTCAAGGTGGCAATGTCCAAATCATTTGTCGGTTCATCTAGCAACAAAACATTCGGTTGCTGGATCAATAATTTGAGTAAATACAAGCGGCGTTTTTCTCCACCTGATAGCTTCCGGATCAATGTTCCGTGCATGAATCTAGGGAACAAGAAGCGCTCCAATAGTTCAGCGACACCAATTTGCGTCCCATCAGCTGTTTGGACTTCTTCTGCCGCTTCTTGTAAATAAGCGATCATCCGTTTATCTGGAGACATCTTCTCATTTTCTTGCGTATAGTAGGCTAATCGCACCGTTTCACCGATCGAATAGCTGCCACTATCTAAAGCTAATTTTCCTGCTAAGATATTCAACAGCGTCGATTTCCCTGCGCCGTTTTCCCCAGTGATCCCTAAGCGTTCGCGCGATTGGATCAATAAATCTAAGTGTTGGAGCAATGGTTTGCCTTCGATCGAATAGGAACCATCCTTGATCTCGATCACTTTTTTACCTAAACGCTGTGTGGCGATATTTAATTCAATATCTGTGTCATGATTGACTTGATATAAGTTCTCTTTTAAGTCTTCAAAGCGATTGATACGTGCTTGCTGTTTCGTGCCGCGAGCTTGTACACCCGCACGCATCCAAGAAAGCTCTTGCTTATATAACCGTTTACGCTTTTCTTCTTGTTCAACTTCGACACGATCTCGCTCGGCTTTTTCTATAAGGTAGGCTTCATAATTGCCTTTGTATTCATAAAGATTTCCAAAAGCAAGTTCGAAGATCCGATTTGTCACACGATCTAAGAAATAACGATCATGGGTCACCATCAATAAGGCCCCACGATATTGTTTCAAATACGATTCCAACCATTCGATTGCTGCATAATCTAAGTGGTTCGTCGGCTCATCAAGTAACAAAAGATCCGGTTCATCGATTAAGACTTGTGCTAAGCTAACACGCTTTTTTTGCCCACCCGAAAGCTCTCCGATTTTCTTTTCTAATTGGTTGATCCCTAATTTTTGTAAAATGATCTTGGCATTCGTATCCGTTGTCCAAGCATCGTCTTTATTCATTCGCTCTTCTGCCAATGCGTATCGTCTTTGGACTGCTTCATCATCACCATTTTCGGCTAATGCAATCAACGCTTCCTCATAGAGTCGAACGGTTTGGATCAATGGGCTATTGCCCTGAAAAACAGCTTGTAGGACCGTATCATCTTCTGAAAAAGAGTCGGTTTGCGACAAATATCCGATACGGTAATCATTTGGATAAAAAACAGTCTGTTGATCACCATCTCCACTGTCAAGTCCAGCAATAATATTCAAAAGACTTGTTTTACCAGTTCCGTTGGTGCCAATCAAACCAATACGATCATGTTCATGGATCAAAAAGGAAATCTGATTGAATAACTCTTTTTCTCCATATGTTTTTTTGAGGTCAGTTATTTTTAGCTCTTTCACCAGTACTCCCCCTTATCTTGGATATTGTAACATAAATCAATTGGATAAAAGATAATTTTTTTTTCGATTATTCTATTTTTTGATTTAGTCGGAGACATTCGTCCTCTCTCCCTATTTAAAACCGAATAAACTAGATTACAGAAGCGCCCAGTTCAACCCTTTTTCTGTCACATTTTCAGCAAAAAAAGAGGCGCTGTGTTTTGTCACAGCTTCCTCTCTTGATCTTGTTTTAATTGAAGTTTTTTGGCTTTCGCTTGAAAAGCAAATCGGAATGAAAAACGTTCTGTTGGTTGATTCATGGTATAAGACTCCAACAGATTGATATTTCTTCTGTACTCATTCGCAGAAAAAGTCGTGATCGTTTCTGCTACTTCATATTCATCAATCACTTTTCTTTCTAAATAATAGCCTCTTAATAGTTTTTTCGTAAATAACCGATCTTGTTGGATCATCCAAGTGGAAATCAAGTTGCCACTCATCATCCGAATGCCTTGAGCTTTTCTTTGTTCGATAAAGAACCCAATCATCGTATCATCGTACACGTCCGTAAGATTCTCTAAACTTTCGATGATCAATTGTGTATTCTTTTGATACGTCTCTCGGATTTCTTGAATATCTTTTTCTGAGATCATCGTTTGCCGATCGGTTTGACGTCTTTGCCAAAACATCTTAGGATGAAGAACGATACGCATCAATCTGCGTACAACAATGAACCAAAAACCAATGAACGACAATATTTGGCTCGTGATCGAATGCTCGAAATTTGCAAGAAATCTTGAATAAAAACGATAACCGTTGGAAGACAGCTTACCAGAACGATAACGTTCATCCAATCCATCTCGTTCAATGGATAAAATCAATGCTTGGATTTCTTGTACTTCTTGTTTCTCGTCCCCACTTAAATCAGATAAATAAAGTTCACTGATTCTTTCCTGATAGGTCTCGATCACTGCTTCTATCGCTAAATATTCTTTTGATCCTGGTTCTTCCGCTTCTTTTTCGACACGTAATGTTTCAATGACTTCTTCTAAGATCATCAATGCTTTTAAGTCAGTCGTTGCTGCTTCTTCTGTTTCAGTCAACATCGGCAACACGATGATCCCAATGATCAATGTCACTAAAATAACTCCCGCAGTTAAAAACAAGAGCAATGAACGTTGATTAAATGCCATTTGATTGATCGTGAATGGCAAAATGAAAATAGTTGCTAAACTGACTGTTCCTTTTACCCCGCCAAAGGTTAAAATCAAGACTTCATTCAATTGTTTTTTGAAGCTTTTAAAGCCGCCTTTGAACATGTAAAACAAACTGATCGAAACAAAGCGAATGACGAACAACATGATCGAGATCAATAAGATGATCATCAACAACAAGTGATTCGGATATAAGCCATCTCCCCAAACTGGCGTAAAGACTTGTGTTAGTTCGATTCCTAAAAAGATAAATACCAGCGCATTCAATGTGAAGGCGATCGTTGTCCAGGTACTATTCGACAACGTTGATAACTCCGCATCAAACACCGATATTTTTTTGAATCCTGAGGCTTGCAATACCCCTGCAACCACTGCTGCAATAATTCCTGAAACATGAAAGACTTCGGCTAAAACATACGCTAAGAAAGGTAACAACAATTCAATCAATAAGTAACCAGTCACGTCGCGTGCAGAAGCCTTCTCGATCAAACCAATGATCTTTCTTTTCACCCATACAAGTAAAAAGCCGACGACTGCCCCGCCAATACTTGATAAGATCAAAGTCACGCCTGCATTTACCGCAGAAAACGATCCCGTGATCAAAGCAGCTAAAGCAAATTGGAAGGCTGTTACACCAGAAGCATCATTCAGTAACCCTTCACCTTCTAAAATATGCATCGCTTTTTTCGGAATGTTCACGCGCGTAGAGAGCGAACTGACTGCGACCGCATCTGTCGGACCTAACGCCGCACCAAAAGCAAAACAAGCGGCTAAAGGAACACTCGGTAACAGAAAGGACAACGTTGCTCCAACGCCAATCAAAGTCAAAATCACGCCACCAAAAGCTAGAAATAATATCGTATCGAAATTTTTCAAGATCGAAGCGATATCTGCTTTTTCTCCTTCTCTAAAAAGTAAGGGGGCGATAATCATCACTAAAAACAACTCGGGTTCAAAATTAATGGATTCACCCCATTCGGTCAATCCTAAGACCACGCCAAGAAATATTTGGATCAGTGGTGCAGGGATCATCGGCAAGATACGACTTGCTATATTGGATAGCGTGATCGTGACTGCAAAGACAATCACTAACTCTGCAAATTCCATGCTTGATCCCCTTTATTTTTTATTTTGTGCAAGAACTTTCAAATATTGCTCTTTTTTCTTTAAAATTTTACTTTCTACAACTTCAGCTTGAGTCACTCGTCCATCTAACTCACATTGCACACGTTTTGACTCCAAACGTAACAAGTCATGTTTCAAACGTTCCAATTGACAATACATCAAAATATTTCTTTTACGTAATTTACACAAGATTTGACGACGATCTTCCATTGAAAAAGAACCATAATGATCTACCAACCGTTTTTTTTGTTCTTCAAAACTTTCTCTCATTTTCAAGATCTCCTATATTCAAACTGCACCAATTATAGCAAAATGTTTTTAGAATGCAACTAAAAACTTCCTACCTTTACGATTACTTATTGGTTTTGATTCCAGAAGCTCATTCTAGTCCAATCACCATAAAATATCAATTGTAATTTTTAAAAAATAGAAGAAAAGCACGTACAAAACCTATTCAAAAGTTTTGTACGTGCTATTTTTATTGATGAGCGATCCTATTCGAAATACTCACCGTAAACATCGTCAACACGTTGTTCCGGGTTGATCACAATATATAGGTTACCAGTTTTTTCACTGATTTTTGTTGATTGGTATTGGTTATCTAATCCCTCTGTTCCTTTGTCCAAGTAAGGGAAGTATACAAGGTCAGGTGTACCATTGCGATACAAGATTTCCATACGTTCGATATCTTCATATTTCAATGCGCGATTGAACATACCCATTTCCAAACCACCTAGATTGATATCATGAGTAGCTACTGAATCGCCTTCATGGAAAATCTCGATTTTAAAGCCTGCACATGGATGGATCTCGATAAATTCGCTCCCATTGATACGGCCAAAACTTGTTGTGATTTGTTTGATCCAAAGGTCGCCGATATGACGACGATTGATTGTCCATGTTTCGCCGTTACGGAAATAAAATTTTAGCGCTGTCATTTCTTTGCTCATTAAAAAAATCTCCTTTTTTGACGCATTATATTCTGTTCCATTACTAGTTTAGCATAAAACAACAAGAGTGGTCATCTCTCATGTTTGCTTTTCTGCATGCTTTTTTGATAACAATCCTCATCTAAAAGAAAAGGAGGGCATGGGAAACATCTTGAATAAAAGAAAGATGCTTCTATAGATAACTTCCATGTCCCCTCTTACTCAACAAATGATCACTAGACTTGTTGCTCTTTCAGGTAAGCCAGTAAATCAGCCTCTTCATTTTTTACCTGATTATTCACTACAGCTGATTCCGCAAGTCCTAAAGCCTCACTGACCCATTTCCCTGGTTTTTTCTCACTTGCAGCTAATAGGACTTTTCCATCGATCGCTAACTCACTCAGTGACTTGATCGGTAGCGCCTCATAGCTATCGATGACAGTTGTTGTATCCGGTGTTTGGTCAAAGTAGATCATCAATTCTTCCACATCAAGCGATGCTTCTTTGCCAAGATGATAGATCTCTAAAGGCGTTAAAGGCCGTTCTAATCGTTTCGTCAATCCCTTGACCAAACGCTGTACCTCACGGATCATTTGGTTTGAACATTTCCATGCTTTCAAGAACGGTGCTACCTCTTGCTCTGAACGACCGATTTGATTAAGCAGTAACGCCCATGCTTGGCTTTCTTTTTTTAATGGCACAGACGGTAAATCAGCAAACCGCAATAATCCTTCGCCATCTTCCTTCAATTGCGGACAATAGATGTAACATTTCGTTTCAACAAAAGCTGTCAATCCGTTCGTACGAAAATTCCCCAAAAGCATTTTGATAAATTCAACATTCATTCGTTCAACAGAAATTTTTTCCAACAAGGCATGATTATCTTCAATCGCCTTGGCGGTTTCCGCTTCCAACTTGAATCCTAATTGACTAACAAAACGAAGGCCACGCATCATGCGCAATGCATCTTCGTGGAATCGCTCAAAAGGTCGACCAACAGCTCGTAATACCTGATTTTCCAAATCAGCTAAGCCATCGAATAAATCAATGATCTCCCCATCCTCTTTCAGCGCAAACGCATTGATCGTAAAATCTCGCCGTTTCAGATCCTCTTCTAATGTACGAACAAATGAAACGCTATCCGGACGTCGATAATCCTGATACGTTGATTCTGTACGAAATGTCGTGATCTCATACTGTTCCTCTTCATGCAAGACAAGGACCGTGCCATGTTCGATCCCGATATCGATCGTTTTGGGGAACAGTTGCTTGATTTCTTCTGGAAAAGCACTCGTCGCAATATCGACGTCGTGGATTTTTTGACCTAATAAAGTATCACGCACACTGCCACCCACAAAGTACGCTTCAAATCCAGCAGCTTCTATTTTTTTTAATACTGGGATCGCTTTTTGGTATTCGATCGGTAATTCACTTAGTCTCATTTTTACTCCTTCTATCTTCAGTTTGTTCGTCATCTTTTCGAGCAAACCGATGGTGGTCTCTTTGATTGAACTTCGCCATATTTTTTTCAAATACTGTTGTTAAATCAATATCTAATGAATTCGCCATGATCATTGTTACAAATAAAACATCGCCTAATTCTTCTGCAACTGAGTTACTAGGCTCTGTCGCTTTTTTGCTCTTTTCTCCATATGAGTGGTTGACTTCTCGTGCCAACTCTCCTACTTCTTCAGTTAACCGTGCCATCTGAGCCAATGGCGAAAAGTAGCCAACCTTGAATTGCTGGATGTATGCATCGACTTCTTGCTGCATACTTTTTAGTGAACGCTCTTCATTCATTAAGAATCCTCCAATCCTCTCTTCCTAAAAAACTTTACAGCAAAACCCCAAGAAGTGCAATTGTGAAAACAAAGAATACGTGCTACATTATGTTAGGTATACTTAATAAATTCTTAGTGCCAAGCGAAATTAGTCTTTCTATTTAAAATAAAAAAGACCAATTTCCCGATCGAACGTTTCATGTCAAAGGTCGCTTGTTGCACGATCAATCATATTAAATAGTAGAAAGTGGGGATTCGATGACATCATTGAAAACGATGAAAGAAGTTTTTTTTATTATTTTAGGAACAAGTATTTATGCTTTTGGACTAGTGTATTTAAACATTGCCAATAATTTAGCAGAAGGCGGAGTTTCAGGTATCACACTGATTTTACGTGCTCTTTTTCATATCGACCCGGCTTATTCTACTTTGGTGATCAATATCCCTTTGATTCTACTAGGCGGAAAAATCTTAGGCAGACGCGCACTCGCCTATACTGTCTTAGGTACTGTTTCGCTCTCTGTCTTTTTATGGATTTGGCAAAGGATTCCTTTACAAATCAACTTAGAACATGACTTACTGATCGTCTCCTTACTTGCCGGGCTGATTGCCGGTGTCGGCAGTGGGATCGTCTATCGCATGGGTGGTACAACTGGAGGAAGTGATATCATCGCTCGCATCCTCGAAAAAAATCACGGGATCTCCATGGGACGTTCTCTTCTGGCTTTGGACGTCATGGTGTTACTTGCTTCATTAACTTATATCGACTTGAAACGCATGATGTATACCTTGATCGTTTCCTACGTTTTTAGCCGCGTGATCGACTCGATTCTTGACGGCGGTTATTCTGCAAAAGGGATTTTGGTTGTCTCAAATAAAAGCGAAGAAATCGCACCATTGTTGATGACTGGACTACAACGAGGCGTCACATTTTTACATGGAGAAGGCGGTTTTTCAGGTATCGACAAAAAAATGATCTATATGGTCGTTAGTTCACGTGAATTGAACGAAGTGAAACGTATCATCAATGAAATAGATGAACATGCCTTTCTTTCGGTCTTGAATGTTCATGAAGTCGAAGGAGAAGGTTTTACGTATCTCAAGCCCCAGACAAAGCGGTTTAAAAAAATGATGAATTAAACCCTATAGCTTTTATTTTCTGATCAAAAGTTTCATATGTAACTAATAATATTTTTATATCAAACAGAAAAGCTACTATCTTGACCATTAAGATAGTAGCTTTTTTCGTTATTCATACAAAGCTTATTCTATGATTTTAGTAGCTTCAAACGTGATTGTCTGAGAATTATTTTGCGGATATTCTCGGAAGTGATGGTCTGCTGAAACCACAATATCTTTGAAACCGACTTTTTCCAAAAGCAAGCGAAACTCTTCTACTCCGTACCATTTTAATGGAAAGATCTCAAGCTCTGATTCAGTCATCTTGCCTTCCTGATACTTTTCATAACGATTATGGTAAGTTATCACTTGTTTGATTGGATCAACCTTTACTAATTTTTCTTCTAACGTAATCAGATCATTTTGCGCATTCGTAAAGATTCTTTCGCCAACAAAACCTTTTTCAAAGCTCTCCGGCAGAAAAATATCCAAGATCAGCTTACCATTATTTTCAAGATGCTGGTAGAAGCACGTCAATGCAGCCATGGCTTTCTCTAATTCATCCAATAGCAAAAAAGAACCAATAGGAACAATCACAGCTCCATAGGTTTGATCCAGTGAGAAATTAGTCATATCTAATTGATAGATTTTAGGGTCAAGTCCTTTTTTGCGACAGTTTTCTTTTAATAAAGCCAACATGTACTCTGAAAAATCAAACCCTTCAATGTCCAAACCTTTTTCCAACAATGGAATCAAAATCCGACCATTTCCAGCTGCCGGCTCCAAGATTTTTCCTCGGACATCTTTTAATCGTTCATAATAATAATCAACATCACTGTATGGTCGATCAATATCTTTATCGATTTCATATACCTCTGCGGATAGTTTCCCATATGAATTAGCCACTATTTCCCTCCTCGTACTTGATTTGATGTAAAAAACAAGTGCTTACGCTTTGACCTGATAAACGACACCTTCTGGTTCATAGCCTAATTTCTTATAATAAGGAAGTGCATCATTCGCTCCCGAAACATAGACCTCTTTATTAGGAAACTGTTCACAGACGTAGGTCATCAATTGTTTGCCAATAGCTCTCCCTCGATGCTCCTTATGAACGAGTAAATCGACGATCCAAATCACAAAATCATTGAGTGTTCTAACAAAACCAATAATTTGATCGTTTTCTACTACGATATACGTGACGGATTTCTCTAAAGCCTCCACGTAGTTTGCTTGATTTTCTGGCAACCAATAGCCCCACTCCTCCCCTTCCGTTTTAAATAGCTCAAATAGCTGATCTTGGTAGTCTGAGGTGTATTCTTTTATTTTCATTTTTTCTCTCTCCTATTGAAAAAGTAGATTTTGGTTTTAAACGTGAAAGTAGAAGGTAGAAACTGGAGCATTTGCTCACGTTCTATAGATTCTTCCGATAATCGCCATCTTTGAATTTAACAAAACCATTGCTCAGCAAAACTCGGACGGAAGGAGTATTCTCTTCTCCTGGGTCAGCTAATACTAGACGACCACCCCTCTTTTTCACTTCTTCAACCAAGCGTTGGATCATCATTTTACCTAAACCTTGTCCCAACAAAGATTCTTCCCCGATGAGATAGCTCAACTCATAAGCTTGGTTTTCTACGAGCGTTCCAGTTAGATCACTATAAACTTCCTCGACATAATCTGGAACTGTAGAGATATCGATACATTGCGCAAATCCGATTTTTTGATCATTCAAAACAATCACAAATTGATTGATCTGTTCACTTTCTGAAATATCAGCCATTTCATCTAACCAATCTTGTTTATCCGCTTCTCCAGAAGGACAAAACCATTTGTAAATAAACGGTTGCTCCAACCAGCTTTCGAATAGGGGTAAATCTGAGGGTGTAAAGGGCTGTATCAGAACATTTTGATTTTTCATGTGTAAAAATCTCCTTGGATAGAATTTATGCTACTATATTTAACTTAACACTATAAATATGGAAAAGGGATTTCATTCTAGAAAGACTAAAACTTTATCATGCTAATCTTATTAATTTTATATAAAAATTAGCCTAAATTGAACTCATCTATTTCATACGTCAATGAAATAGATGAGAAACCACGATTATATTTTTTAAAATAACATCAACAAAAATTGTGGAGTATGTTACTTTTTTAGAACATGATCTGACTTTCCCACCATGAAATAACAATTCATACACTTTTTTTACGTTATGCAGTATCTCCTCTTCTCGTGAAAATCAATCAGCGTCACCATTCATTCTGTTTGAATAGGTAAAATCACTATACTTTTTAATCAGTAGCACTTCCTTATACAGGATCGTACCATATAGTACTTTCAATTTGATTCATATTTTTTTATCCGAAGAGAAAGCTTTATGGACTACATTGATAATTCTCATAAAAATCTTTAACGTGCGAGGGATCAAGAATATAACCTTGAATTCGTTCACACAGTCAACTATGTCAATATTCATAACATTCTATCTTATTTTTAAAAATCTTTTTAAAGTCTTTTTATTTAAAAGACCTCGAAACCATCTACTGTACTAGAATAATTTTTTACCAGTTTTTCGGATTTATCTAAGTTCTGACTTTTTAAAATCATTTGTCAGATGAAATTAATTCCGCTATCATGATATTTATAGTGTATGATTTCTCAACATTTTTTTGTTAGAAATTAAATAAACCAACTTTTGTACAGAGTATTGAAAACGTTTCACAAAAGAAAGAAGGATGCAGACGATACGGAGGAAAAGCAATGACAACCAAAAACTTTCAAACAGAGTACATAAACATCAATGGACTTTCACAATACATGTTGCACTATCCAAAAGAAGGAAGCAAAGATGTTTTATTGATGCTACATGGTGGACCTGGTGCCCCAAATTCTTATATTAGCTATTATCTCGAGCCTTATCTTAATTTTTGTCATGTGGTTTATTATGATCAGCGCGGTTCTGGAAAGACACAAATCAAAAGTAAAACAAAACTCAAGCACCACACATGGAAATTGATGATCGAAGACCTACGAGAAACCGTTCGACACTTGAAACGAAAATATAAAACTGACAGAGTGATCTTATGCGGACACTCTTTTGGAAGCATGTTAGGCGCAAGCTTCTTAGAAAAATATCCAGAGGAAGTACTGGCATCTATCGCTTATGGCGTAGTCACTGATGTAAACGCACAAGATCAGCACTTTTATACAACTTTAAAAAGTAATGTTTTAAAAAATGGTAGTAAAAAAGATATCAAAAAACTTAATACTGTGAACCCATCATTTCCTTCTGTCAACAGAGAAGAATTTACCAAAGGCGTCAATGTATTATCCGAACTTCAACTGAAGTATGGCTATTATTACAACGACTACATGGCGATTTTCAAAAAAAGCCCCATCTTAGGTTTCAAAGATTTCCTTCAATTTCCTAAAGGTGCAAAGTATGATTCAAAACTAATCGCAGAAGTTGAGTACCAATATGACATCACACATATGACAACTTATCAGGTACCTGTATTTTATATTCTTGGCGAAAAAGATGATTGGACTTCAAGCGTTATCGCAAAAAAATACTTTGATACAATCAACGCCCCTGTCAAAGATCTTTACTGGATCAGCAATGCCGGTCATTTCGTAGATACCGATCAACCGCAGGAATTTAGCGAAGCAATCAAAGATATTTTGACACAAATTTGATGATATATACTTCTATAGGAAATTCGCAACCGAAAGCCTTCAAATGATCTAAAAAACATGATAAAACCTAGCACACCTCTACAAAGTATATGCAAGGTGTGCTAGGTTTATAGATTCTATAGTTTTTTATGTTGATACTTACTTGTCAGAGCTATACATTCCTGTAACTCGACCTTTTCTCTCCTCAACTCTTACTCTTCTGAGGAGATTGAAGGATCATCCGATTCACTTCATCTGATAGTTCTAAGAACGCATCTTTACTGCCTTCTTCTAATGCTTGATCGATTTGTTGATAGAGCATGTTCAGTTTTGCTTCCTGCTCTTTTTCTTGGAAATAATGCTCGACTATTTCTGTTGACTCTTCGCTGATTGCATCTTCCCACGAGGCTAACGGATTATCTTCGATGATCGCTAAATATTCTTTCGTTTGCCACGCATTCTCAAAGAGACATTCGACGTAGAGCGGGTTTTTCCAGTTCAGACGGATTTCATGGAAAATCTGATCGGTATCAGTAAACTCTTTTCCGTCTAAAAATAACTTCATCGGCTCTCCTTCATAAGAAAGATCGGTGATCTGTAAACCACGTCTTGTTAGGTTTGCTCCTTCAACAAAACGTACATTGTGTAAGATTGCTTCATGATTTGCCAGATAGTTCAAAATCCAAAAAACTTCTCTGCGACTGAAAGAAACATGGTTAACCATCCAAGTTAAGAAATTCTTCTTTTCTTTGACATCAATCAACATTTTCATCACCTCTCTGTTAAATCATCTAATAGGGACAATACCTCCATATCACCTGGTTCATAAGTTAAATATTTTGCCAGTAATTCACGTGTTTTCGCTAATTGACCTTCTTCACGTAAGAACAAGGCATATTCTTTTAAGAAATCTGGTTCATGGTCTAATTCATTTGCAGCTTGTTCATAATGGACTGCTGCTACTGCAAAGTCTTCGAGTTCATTATAGGCATGTGCGAGATTCCATTCTGCATATGGATTGGCTACTTCTTCCATTTGATTGACGGTTTGAACAACGTCTTCATAACGCTCTTGATCCAAGTAAAGATTACTCAACGTCAACAATGTCTCATCTTGCTTGTCACCAACATTCAAAGCATCAAGTAATAATTGCTCTGCTTTTTCTGTGTCGTGTAAACGAAACGCATTTTCAGAAGCTAAGTGATAAAGCTCCACTTGGAAAGGATTTTCTTTGATCCCGTCTTCTAAGACTTGTTGTGCTTCTTCGATCATTTCTTCTTCTTGAAGTGCCTGACCTAGATAGAGATACAAAGATTGATACTGTGGATTCAATTCACGTAATTCTTGTAAATAATTGATTGCTTTCTCGTTCTCATTCAATTGAAGATTCGTGAACGCTAATTGGAACAAGCGATCATCTGTCCGTTCTTCGGCTAACGCAGCTTCTAACGGTGGGATTGCTTCTTCAAAATTCCCTTGCATGCTCAATGATTGCCCTAAGCGTTCTTGCATGGAAATGTTAGAGATTTCCTCGATGCCATTTGCGAGCAACATTTCGTAAAGTGCAGAAGCTTCATTGAAGCGATCAACTGAAAAATACAGTTCAGCTAATGCAAATTGGATCAATGGTTCTTCTGGTAATAACTTGGCTGCTTCTTTTAATTTTGCTTCACTTACTTCAGGAATGCCGATTACTTGATACAAGTCGGCGATTGCTAATAATGCTTGTGGATAGTACTCACTATCTTGCTGGATTTTTTCTAAATAGTCAAATGCTTGATCGATCTCATTGTCTTCGATGGCAATCTCAGCCAACGGAATATTCCATTCATCATTTTCAGGTGATACAGTTAGCAAGTGTTCAAAGATTGCTTTTGCTTCTTCTAAAAAACCGATCGCTAATAATTCTTCACCTAATTCATGTAAGACATCTGCTGGATCTTCTTGGAGTGCCTTTGCCAAATATTCGTTTGCTTGTGTCAAATTTTCGTCTGCTAATGCTTGCAGCATTTTTTCACTATTTGTCATCATCTAAATCCCTCTAATCTCTTGGACGATCCGTTCATAGGATGCCATTGTTTTCAATAGTTCTTGCTCATTTGGCAACTGATATCCATCTATTATACCAATTTTTTCCAAAACGAGAATTTTTTTGCTCTTTTCTGCTAAAAGCAGCACATTTTCCAGATAGCCCATTTTAGGTATTTCTTCAGGCCACATGATAGGATAGCCTAGATGCTGTAACCAGATGAAAAAATTCTTCAACTGGAATGAGAGTGTCTTGATTTCTGAATTCCAGACAAGCTGCATCAGGATACCTAGAAATTTTTTCATGCTCGCTGAAAGTAAGTGCCCATTTTCAGTCAGATAAAAAGCTTGCTCAAATAGTTTACCATAATTTGAGACCTGTTCAGCAGCTTCTTGATAAAAATAGATGATTTCTTCTAGCATACCAGCAAAGGGACGATTGAATAATTTTTCGCGATTCGGATAATTTTTGTAAAGATTCTGGAGAAATGGATGATCACAAACTAACCCGCAACAAATAAAAATCAAAAAGTCGATTTGCTTTCCTTCAATTTGTTTTTCGCTGATCGTTCGATCATAAATGATCCGTTCTGGAAGGTTCGTTGTTTGAAGCGCCGATTGGTTCGGGCCATGTAAAATGTCACGTTGTGGATTCAATGCCCGCGCCATTGAACGAATCGAAACGGGAATCAGCCAAAGTGTGGACTGTAGATAGGTATGTTTTTGAAAAAAGCCAGCCAAGTCCATGATTCCTTCATTGCCAAAACCAATCACTAAAAGTGCTTGATTTTCGGGGTACCGTCGCGCAAATGATAAGAGACTATGCAACTCAGATAATTGATTACACTGCGTATTGCCACAAATATACCAATCAATCGCTAACTTATTGGGAAACGACTGGGTCATTTTTTCAGCATACAGATCATAGTAACGTTGGTTCGTCAAAAATAAAATCGGTTGATTGATCGCTTCTTTTTTCAACTGGCTGACGAATGTCTCGCCATAAAAAATGGTTGTATTTTCTTCTTGGTAGTGATAGGATAACTCCATGTTGTCCTCCCCTTTTCTTTTATTCTACCATTAGTAAGTAAAATAAAAAAAGAATAAGAAAATCTAGCTATTCTTCTAGTAAAAATCCGTTTATTTTTTATATGTACATACATTCATTAGGTGTGCCAGAATATTGAGCTGCTACTTTTTTGCTACTTTTATCCCTTTATATAAACAATAAAGCGCCTGTAGCCTTAGCCACAAGCGCTTTTTTTCAACTGTCTTATTTAACAGCATCTTTTAATGCTTTACCTGGTTTAAATGCAGGTACTTTGCTAGCTGGGATTTCGATTTCTTCACCAGTTTGTGGGTTACGTCCTTTACGAGCCGCGCGTTCGCGTACTTCAAAGTTACCAAAACCGATTAATTGAACTTTTTCGCCGTTAGCTAAAGCATCTTGAATAGTTGAAAATACAGCGTCTACTGCTGCAGTTGCGTCTTTTTTAGTTAAATCTGTAGCTGAAGCAACTTTTTCGATTAATTCTGCTTTATTTGCCATGGATAGATTCACCTCCTCCAACAAGAGATATGATAGGAACATCATTTAGTTAAAAACTTTCTGAGTGGTCCAGAAGTTTAAAAGAAATATTGATTAAGTTTCAATATTCTGTTATCACGATATCATATGAATCGCTTAATAGCAAGGTTTTTGGCATTATTTAACCGCTTTTTTTAGTCATAAAAACGTAATACAAAAATATGCTTATTTTTTTTGAAAAAAACGGTCCACTATGGTAAAATGCCTATTTTCTTCGGCGTGGGATGATTCGGATCGAAGTTCCTTCAAATGTAAATGCTTTTCTGATTTGATTTTCTAAAAAGCGCTCATATGAAAAATGCATCAATTCTTCTTCATTGACGAAAACAACAAAGGTTGGTGGTTTTACTGCAACTTGCGTAGCATAGAAAATCTTCAAACGTTTTCCTTTATCCGTTGGTGTTGGATTGATCGCCACAGCGTCCATGATCACATCATTCAAGACGGCGGAAGAAACACGTAAGTTTTGATTCATGCTGACTTCTTCGATCATTTCAGGCAAACGCTCTAATCGTTGTTTTGTCACAGCTGAAACAAATATGATCGGTGCATAATCTAAATAACGAAATTCTTCTCGGATCTCTTGCTCAAAGTCACGCATCGTGTTGGTTTCTTTTTTGACTAGATCCCACTTGTTGACCACGATGATCACACCACGGCCTGCTTCGTGCGCGTAGCCAGCTACTCGTTTGTCTTGTTCACGAATGCCTTCTTCTGCGTTCAAGACCATTAAAACGATGTCTGAGCGGTCAATCGCACGCATGGCACGCATCACGCTATATTTCTCCGTCGTTTCATAGACTTTCCCACGTTTACGCATACCGGCTGTATCGATCATCATGAATTTTTGTCCATCTTCAGAAACGAAATGCGTATCGATCGCATCACGCGTTGTGCCTTCGATATCAGAAACGATCACGCGATCTTCACCTAAGATCGCATTGATCAAGGAAGATTTCCCAACATTTGGGCGGCCGATCAAACTGAATTTGATGGTATCGTCCTCTTCTTCTTCGGCTTCTTCATCGAAGAATTTCACCGCTTCATCTAAGATATCTCCGATACCTAATCCATGACTTCCTGACACTGGATAAGGGTCTCCTAGTCCTAGTGCATAAAATTCATAGATGTCATTTCTCATTTCAGGATTATCGACTTTGTTAACGGCTAAGATCACCGGTTTGTTGCTGCGGTATAAAATTTTTGCTACGACTTCATCTGCATCAGTGATTCCTTCGCGTCCACTAACGACACAAACGATCACATCAGCTTCATCGATCGCGATTTCTGCTTGGTGTTTGATTTGATCCATAAATGGTTCATCGCCTAAGTCGATCCCACCAGTATCAATAATACTGAAATCACGACCTAACCATTCCCCTTTAGCATAAATACGATCACGAGTAACTCCTGGAGTATCTTCGACAATCGAAATACGCTCTCCGGCGATACGGTTAAAAATCGTCGACTTACCGACGTTTGGGCGACCAACGATTGCAATTGTTGGATTTGCCATATTTTTTCCTCCTCACATGTTTCCAATCTCACTTAGTGTACCGAATACTTCACGAACTTTCAAGCTTAGATCGGTGAACATTCAAGTATTTTTCAGGATCGTGGTTTATTACAAAAAGAAAATGGTCTGGGGCGTAATCCCCAGACCACTTGTTTCGCACATGTACAACTTCCCTTGATGCTGAAAATTCGCGCTTCGGGAACGATCATTCATTTATTTTTCAGAATCATCCGTTGCTGTTTCTTCTACTTCCCCTTTTAATGCTTCACCTAAGATATCGCCCATCGTAAATCCTGTATTTTCTTCAGGCAACTCATACGATTCAACTTCTTTCGGTTCTTTTTCAGAAGTAGGTTTTTCTTCTAATGCTTTGATACTTAAAGCAATTCGATGTTCTTCTGGATTGACTTCTAAAACTTTCACTTGAACATCGTCACCTTCATGAAGTACTTCATGTGGTGTTGCGATATGTTTATGAGAGATTTGTGAAATGTGGACAAGTCCTTCAACTGTTGGGAACACTTCAACAAACGCACCAAAGCTTGTTAGTCGTTTGACTTTTCCATCAAGTACAGCGCCTACTGGAGCTTTTGTTTCGATATCTGTCCAAGGTTCAGGCAATGTGTCTTTGATCGATAATGAGATACGTCCTTGTTCTGGATTGATTGAAAGAACTTTGACTTTCACTTCATCGCCAACAGCTAAAACATCACCGGGTTTAGCAACATGTCCGTGAGAAATCTCAGAAACATGTACTAATCCATCGATGCCGCCTAAATCAACAAACGCACCAAAATCTGTGATACGAGCAACACGTCCCTCGATCACGTCATTTTCTTGGATAGTTGATAATAATTCTTTTTTCTGTGCTTCTTTTTTTGTTTCAACGACTGCTTTGTGTGAAAGGATCAAGCGATTTTCTGATGGTTCGATTTCAACGATTTTGAATGTCATCGTTTTTCCTTTGTACTCAGAAAAATCAGCGACAAAATGATCTTCTACCATTGATGCCGGAACAAATCCACGAACACCGACATCGACAACTAAACCACCTTTAACTACATTTGTCACTGGTGCTTCAATGATATTTCCAGCTTGGAAATCTTTTTCGATATCCTCCCAAACTTTTTTCGCATCTAAACGTCGTTTTGATAAAAGGTAACTTCCGTTTTCTTTGTCTTTTCCGATCGTGCTGATCACGACTAGATCTAACGTATCGCCAACCTTTACCACTTCGTTGATATCTTCGACTGGTAAAGTAGATAATTCTTTTGCAGGAACTACACCTTCAACACCCGTTCCTTCGATTCCAACGATGGCTTGTTTGTCTTCAATGACTAAAACTTCTCCTTTGACGACATCACCAACGTTCACTTCTTGAACGCTATTCATTGCATCTTCCATTGATTGGTTGTTTTCTGTCTGATTTTGTTCAAATTCTGTCATAACACTTGTCCTCCTAACCAACATTCTGCCGTTACCTACTACGGTACTGCTTTTAGTTTAATTGATTATTAAAAAAAAATAAAGCGATTTCGTTTGTTTTCCTCCAAAATGGTCTTATTCCCACGTTTTTGTCCATTAATCACGACAATATCCCTTTTGATTGATGACTTCTTTGATTTCTTGGACCACTTCTGGAATCGATTTACCTGTTGTATCGATCCGTATTGCATCGTCTGCTTGCTTCAGCGGTGACACTTTTCGCGTCGAATCGTATTCATCGCGTGCTTGTATTTCTTTTGTCAACTCTTCTAAGTCTGTCGGAATGTTTTTTTCAAGGTTTTCCTTGTGTCGTCTTTGTGCTCGTTCCGTTACACTAGCTACTAAGAAAATCTTCACTTCTGCTTTTGGTAAAACAGCTGTGCCAATATCACGACCGTCCATGACCACGCCGCCATCTTCCCCGATTCTTTGTTGGATACTCACTAACGCTTTGCGTACATTTGAATGTGCAGCAACTTCAGAGACCGCTCGTGTGACATCTGGTTGTCGAATCGCTGAAGTCACATCTTGCCCAGCCACAAGGACATGTTGACCATCTGCCTGTTGTTCAAATGAAATAGGGTATTGGTTGATCAAATCGACTAATCCTGTTTCATTAGAGAAAGCGACTTGATGTTTGATGGCTAAATAGGTAACTGCACGATACATCGCTCCTGTATCTGTATAGATATAGTTTAGTTCATTGGCGATGATCTTTGCTACCGTACTCTTGCCTGAAGAGGCAGGTCCATCAATTGCAATACTAATTCGTGTCATTTTTCATAACTCCCTTTTCTCAAAAAAAAGGGGCTGTGGCTAAAGCCACTGCTCCTTATTTAATTACATTTTATGAAGATACTCTGAGGAAAAACAACTCTTCAGTATTATCTTTTTGCTTCGCTTATTGGACTCTTAGTTCTTGTCCTGGATATAACATGTAGTTGTTTGGATCGATTCCGTTCAATTGGAACAATTGATCGACTGTGATGCCGGCACGTTCAGCAACTTGTCTAGGACCTTCACCAGCTTGAACGACTGTTGTCGAACCTGAAACGCCAGTACCTGCTTCTGGTGTTGAAGTTGGTGTTGTTTCTTCTGGTGCAACAGTAGTTGGTGTCGTTTGTTCTGGTTCTGGCACTGTTGAAGTTGGTGTTGTTTCTGGTGTCACAGCACTTGTTGGTGTTGTTTCTCCAGCTACAGATTGTGTTTCTGATGTTGGTTCACTTGAAACTGTTGTTGATTCCACCGTTGATTCGACAGTTGAACTTTCTACGATCGATGAAGTCGTTTCAGTAGAAGAAGCTTCTGTCGCACTGTTATTCGACCCATTTCTGATCCAGAAGTAAGCTCCTGCTGGAATCGCAATACATAAAACAAGCAAAATCAAAAATAGCGATAAGAATAATGTGTTCCCTTTCTTTTGCTGTCTTTGAGTACTTCTTGAAGATGCTTCATCCTCTGTATCATAAATTGGTTGTTCCCATGGTTCTTGTGTTTCGTTATTTTCTGATGATTGATGTCTATCTTTTCTACTCACCTTATTGACCTCCTAAATTCTTTCCCAGTTATTATACCATAGGATAAACTTGATTGTACGAAAAAAATACTTCGCAACATTTTTTTAAAATAAATTTAGTAAAATTGTTTGCCAGTCTCTTGCTTCTGCAATTGGACTAGTTTGCCTCGTCTCACTTTGAATGAATAACGCCCCGTCTCGGTCACAACAGTTTTTAGGTTTTTCTTTAAGCGTTTCACCGAAATAGGACAATAGTCGTTCTCGTCTACAGCCCGTTTCGTGGATATAGCCAAGCATCTCTTGCAGCTGTTTTATTTTGACTTGCTCTTGTTTTTTTAATTCTCGCAGCCAAACATCAGGGCTTTGCATTTCATTGACTACAGTAAGCCATTTTTGTTGGATCTCATCGAAATGGGTCGCATCTGACTGTCCGGCTAACAGATGTTCTTCAAAAATCTGGCGTTGTTCTTTGGATAGTTGTTGGAAAAAGTAATGAATCCCTTCATCTCCTGGCTTGTATAGTAATACAGCGCTACTTGGACGTTGATCCCTACCCGCTCGCCCAATCTCTTGCATGTAGTTTTCCAAACTATCTGGCAGATCATAATGGACTACATATCGAATATCGGCTTTATCGATCCCCATGCCGAATGCATTCGTCGCAAATAGAAATCGCAGTTGATTTTTACTGAATTGTTGTTGGAGTTGCCGGCGTTGTGAAGCATCTAAGCCTCCATGATAGTAGCCTACTGCATAATCCTTACGAAACAATTGATAAAGACGTTCGACTTCTTTTTTGGTCGCACAATAAATGATCATTGCGCCATCAGCTTGTGCCATCAACTGGCGTAATTGTTGCTCTTTCTCCTCTGTTTGGCTGACAAATAAAGCGATATTTTCTCGGTTGACTGAATGCTTGACGACGACTGGTTTTGTTTGGAAGAGAATGTTTTCGATCTCTTGTTGTACCGGAAGAGTCGCTGTTGCGGTCAAGGCTAAAGTCGTTGGCGAACCTAACTCTTTTCCGATTCGTCCGAGCGATTGATATTCAGGACGAAAATCGATCCCCCACTGTGAGACACAATGCGCTTCATCGATGACATATAAAGCAATTTTTTGTTGCTTCAATGCATAAAGTAATTCAGATTGATTCAACATCTCTGGACTAACAAAAACAAATTTATACTCGAACAAATGGGCTAAGACATATTTCTTTTCACTTTTGCTAAGTAAACTGTTATATGCAATTACTCTTTTTTCTCCTCGCTTTTGCAGTTGCCCGACTTGGTCTTCCATTAAAGAAAGTAAAGGAGAAACGATCAATACCAATCCTTCTTGTAAATATCCTGTCAATTGATAACATAGACTTTTGCCGTTTCCAGTTGGTAGGACCGCTAATACATCTTTTTGATTCAAAAGAGTCGAAATAATTTCTTCTTGTCCTGGACGAAAAGAGGAAAAACCAAAGTACTGTTTTAGTGGATCAACTAACTCCATATTTACTTCCTCCTTTGAATCTCTCGATTTGTGCTAAACGAAACTCTCCATAATCGACCGTTTGAACATCAAAGTCTTTATATTTGAGTGTGAGAAGCGGTCGATCTAAAGAAGCTAAAACTTTCCTTGTCTCAGAATGAATCAGACGCCCAAAAGGAAAATTGTCAAAAAAGATCGCCCATTCGATCAAATGATCGTTGATCGTTCCTTTCTTCAAAGCTCGCTTCGTCATCACTTCTTCGACTGAATCACCCGCTAAAATCAATGCTCTTGTTGTCAGCATGCTTTGATTATAATTTTGGGAAAGCAATGGTGAAAGCAAATCGTATAACAGGAAATCTTTGTGCTGTTCGATGATTGCTAATAATCCATGAATACACTGATCTTGGTAAAGTTGCTGTTCTACCGCATCTTCCAAAGTGGTCAATTGGTAGGCAAGCAAACCTGTTTGCTTTTTGCCAGAAAATTGATTCGCTAAGAAATTTGCATGTTCCTCGGTCATCTGTGAAAAAATAGTTGAAAGCTCACTTGGCAATCGAGTGATCAACTCCGTTCTGGAACATTTTGTTTCTTTCAGCCATTTCTTGACTTGATAGGAATAAAAGGGGCCAGTCTCAGCTGGTAGATAAGTGGTTTCATTCGCTGATAAATGTGATACTACTTGTACAGCAAATTTCAGTAAACGCCAGCTCGTCTGAGCGGTGCGGCCATACTTATCATAATGTAATCCAGTCAATGATTTACTGCTTCCTCGCAGTCTGCCTTTTTCTGTCAGTTGTAATTCATTGCCCTCCCATGACAAAAGCTTTTCATCGATCATTTGTTGGATCTGCGCATCAAATACCGTTTGTTTGAGTGAAGGAAAACAGCCATGTGCAAACAATAAACCATTGAAAAAACCAAAAAGCAATACTGATGATGTACGCTTACCAGTCAATAATTGATAGAGTGAGCTTGCGCGTAACTTGTCACTCGAAGAAAATAAAGATAAAATAAACTCAGTCATAGTAATCCCCTTACGTTAGGATGGTGAATATGTCATTATTATGTAAATTAGTTCCTGAGCGTTGTATCGCCTGTGGTCTATGTCAAATCGAGGCGCCTGATATCTTTGATTATGACGAAGAAGGAATCGTCTTATTTGCACAAGAGCCAGAAGCACATCAACAATTCGTTCAGCCTTTAGAAGAAGTCAATGTAACCAAAGCTTATCAAAAATGTCCGGTTCGAGCAATCTTACTCGAAAAAGAACATTGATACTTTTCGTTCAACTAACTCCTAAATGAGCGGGTGTGACAAATCAGTGACCCTTTCTTATAAACGAATTGGCGACCAAAGAATAGAACCTCGATCAATGAGGCGGTATCCCTAAAAATTATTTTTCCATTTTTAGGGATACCGTCTTGTTTTTGCAGTAACTGCTTTTGTTCGATCCATTTACTTTACATGATCGTTCTCACTTGATATGGTTCAACCAATTCATCATGGTCGTCACAATTGCTGTCTGTTGATCTTGATTACTGATCGTTGCTTCGCCATCACCTTTTTGATGACCATAACTACCAAAACCACCATGGTTTCCGCCGGCAATCGAAACAAATTCTGTTTGTTCAGGCAAGTAAGCTTTTGCTTCTTCAGCGGCTTCTCGGTTCATTACTTCATCTTCACTTCCAGTAATACTGATGACTGGAAAATCTGTTTCTGCCAATGTTCCCTTTTCATCTGGATAACTTGCCATGAAATAAACACCTTTTAGTTGTTCATCATCCAAGTTTGCATTCGCATAACGACTCGCCATTACGCCACCTAACGAATGACCGCCAATCACAAAATCTCGGTCTTTGAAATCCTCTCTGATTTTGTCTGCTTTATTTCCACTTAGAATGGCTAATTCAAAAGGCATTTTAGCAATTGCTACGGTGTAGCCATTTTCTGCCAATTGCTCTGCCCATATACTATAACTTTCTGGTTCAACGAGCGCTCCAGGATAAAAAATCACGACTGGCCGTTCCTCCGTTTTTTGTGATTCGAATAATAAATAATCCTCTTTATCTACTCCTTGCTTGAACGATTGCTCTGCTTGAGCAGTTGGTTCGTAGACACTTTGCTGCCAATAAAAATACCCTCCTACAGCACCTAATCCAAGCACGATCACTAATCCCAGCAGGACTCGTTTGAATATTTTCAAAAAATCACCTTCCATCCATCATCTTTCATTTGGTACTTCTATACACTAAATAAAATACGAAAAAAATGCAAATGATTTTATACAAGTTGTTATTATTGGATTGAATCGTTAGGAGCAACAATGCAAAATGAAAGCCACCACTATTTTGATAAAGTTCCTCAAATAGTGGTGGCTTTCCTACATTGTTATATCAGATTCAATTTATGTATTCACTGTTGTGCATGACCGCATCTCATTTACTCTAGAAAATGATCAATCAACTAGAAATTCGATGTGGGGACTACTTTGAAGTAACTTTCCCTGACTGAATTAGGTAAGTCGAAACAGTTCGTTTTAATTCATCAAATTCTTTTTTACTAGTAGTAATATCTAAAATGAATTTAACTGCCTCTTGCTGGCTAAAATTTGTTGTATATCCATTTGCTTGAAAAAAAGTAATCATCGATACAAATGCTGTACGTTTATTTCCATTATGAAAAGGATGCTTTGTAGCTAAATTAATTGTAAGTATAGATGCTTTATCAAATATCGTAGGATACAAATCTTTACCAAAAACTGACTGTGCAGGTTGATTTATTGCCATATCTAGTGCAGTAGCATCTTTTATACCGATTGTCTCACCTTGAGAATATGCTAAAATTACTTTAGCATTTATCTTTATGATATGATTTTAAGTCAAATATATCATAGGTCGACCAAATCTTTCAATGCTTGATCATATTGATTCATCACAGAGTCAACAATAGTATCAATATCAATTTCCTCTTGTGCTTTTACTATCCTTACTGCTCCATCTGTATCAAATATATAACTAATAGACTCTCCAGTTTTAACTCCAATATACTCTTTTACTTCATTTGGTATTGTTGTTACATCACTATTTCCAGATTTTCTGATTTTATATTTACGAATTTTGTCCATTAACTTTTTCCTTTCTGTTTATAATACATTTAATATGTAGATACATATTATCATAGTATCTACATTCCAACAAATTTCTAAGTATGAGAAATAGCTATTATTCTTGTTACTTAATTATGGATATTTAGTTCTTAAAGAAAGCCACCACTATTTTGATAAATTCCCTCAAAATAGTGGTGGCTGCTTTTTATGACTATTCTTAGTTTCTTAACTAATGAATGGCTTACTTCCCACACAAGCGATAAACCGCTTCTGCGTAGATTTCCATCGCTTTGTACATGCTGCTCAATTCCCAGCGTTCATTCGCTTGGTGCATGAAGTCTGGTGTATCAGGGAACATGGCTCCGAAAGCGACACATTGGTTCATCGTACGTGCAAATGTTGCTCCACCAGAGACAAATGGTTCCGTCATATCTCCTGTGATATCGCGGTATGTTCCTAATAAGTTTTGGATCAATTCGCTATCTAAAGGAACATATAATGAATCTAGGAAGTCAAATTCTTCATAAGATAAATCGTATGCTTTGATTTTTTCTGTCATTTTTTCAACAAGATCATCTTTCTTGAAAGTGACAGGAATACGCATGTCCACACCGATTTTTGTTTGTTCAGGTGTGATTTCCAAGCTGGCAAAGTTCATTGTCAATTCACCGGATTGTTCGTCGACAGTCTTGCCAACCACATTTTCACCGGTCGCATTTTCTTGAACTAATTCGCCTAAGAACGCGATTGGAGAAAAATCAAAGACTTCACTTAAAGCAATCGCTAAACGAGAAATCGCATTGACACCTTCAGCTGCATCTTTTGCGTGGATACTTTTTCCTAAAACAGTGATCGAGTCACCATGATCTTCAAAATCGAAGTTATGCTTCGTCAATGCTTCTTTTACTTCTGCTAATTTTTCACCTGAATATGGTGCTGAATCAGGCACTACGTTTAGGGCGCCACCTGCATTCACACTGAATTCGTTTGTTCCAGGACCTGTCAAGTAAGCTTGCAATAAGCCTTTTTCTGCATAGATCAATGGAAATTCTGCATCTGGTGCAAACCCTTGAGTGATGCCTTCTTCTTTTTCATTGTATTTATCTAAACAACGCCAAAGATTTTCTTCATCCGTTCCGAAGATAAACCGAATGCGTGTATTAAATTCTACTCCGGCATCCATCAATGCTTTTACCGCGTACATTGCAGCAATTGACGGGCCTTTATCATCTTGTGAGCCACGTCCGACTAACCAACCCTCTTTGATTGTTGGATCAAAAGGTTTAGATTCCCAGTTTTTTTCATCGCCCGCAGGAACTACGTCCATATGGCACAAGATCCCAAATAATTCATCACCTGAACCTACTTCAGCGTAACCATAGTAGCCTTCAGGGTCTTTAAATGTTTTGAAACCTAAGCCTTCACTGATTTCCAACACTTTATCTAACGCTTCGACTACCTTTTTCCCAAAAGGATGTCCTTCTCCAGAATCAGACTCATCTAATACAGATGGAATTCTGATCAATTCACTTAATGATTCTAATGCTTGTTCATGATGTTGTTCTGTTACAAATTGTTTCATCAACTTTGCCTCCTCATTATTTTAAAAAAGATGACGCTAGAAAATACTGCTTTGTTCCGATACTCACCTACTTGAATCATCGTGACATCAGTTATCCAAAAACCTAGATGTACAAAAGCCCACTCTTCGGAAATAAGCGACAAAAACCCAAAAATCTAGTTTCGGGTTTTGTCGCTTATTTCTTAGAGCTGAGCGTTTCTGTCACCATTTCATCAACAGGATCACTCGTTTTTTCAAAGGCCTTATTTCTATCGACGATCGCTTACCTATAAGTGATACATCGTGTAGGTCGAATAAAGTGTTCGTATCATTTTATCCAACCATAACTATTGTTCATTATTTATCATAGAACTTTATTTGCTATTTGTCTAGGATTAGAACATTGCTGCTACGCCCAAGATCACACAGATTGCAACGAATAAAATAGCAATCAGTTTTCCAGTGAATTTCCACCAGATTGAGATATCAAAGCGAGCGATCGCGATCGCACCCATTACGATAGCAGAAGTTGGCGTGATCAAGTTAACTAAACCAGATGCTGATTGATATGCAGTGATAACTAGATCTTTACCAACACCAGCAAATTCTCCCATTGGTCCCATGATACCCATTGTCGCAGCTGCTAAGCCTGAAGTTGATGGAATCAAGAATGACATAGGGATGTAGAAGATAAATGTCAGAATCAAGAAGACGCTTGATGACAATGAGCTTAATCCTTGTTCTCCCCAATGTAGGATCGTATCAGTGATCAACCCGTTATTCATTACTACTTGGATACCACGAGCAACAGCTACAACGATCGCTACACCGATCAAGTCTGAAGCTCCTGCTAAAAATTCTTTAACAAAATCAGATTCTTTCATACCGTAAGTGATCGCTACAACGATTGACATCACTAAGAATAACATAGTGATTTCAGGGAAGTACCAGTCACCTAAAGGCAACATGTTTTTACCTAATACAGTACCAACTACTGGCAGACCAGTGATCCAGTTTGTCAATGATTCAAAAATCGTGAAGTTTTCGTTCAATGTTGTCCATGGAATCAAACTAATGATCATGATACCAAAAGTAAGGAAGAACAAAACATTTACATGTTTTTGTTTCTTCGTGATCATTTCTTGACGGTTGATTGCTTCAATATCAAAATGTTTCATGTCTTCTTTACGTTGGTCGTAGACTAAAGATTTGGTTGGATCTTTTTCTATTTTCGAAGCATAACGGTAAACGTAAATAATCGAGATTGCTAGTAAGACAACAAACATGAAGAAACGTAAACCGATTCCTTCACCCATTGAAATACCAACTGCTTGTGAAGCTACCCCAGTTGCAAATGGGTTAACTGTCGATGCCAAACAGCCGACTTGAGAACCAACTAATACGATAGCGACCGCTGTAACAGTATCAAAACCAACTGCCATCATTACAGGGATCAATAATGCATAAAATGGAATTGTTTCTTCTGCCATTCCATAAGTTGATCCACCTAAAGCGAATAATAGCATCAAAACAGGGATCAACATTTTTTCTTTTCCTTTGAAGCGTTTGACAACACTTGCGATCCCAGCATCTAAAGCGCCGGTTTTATTGATGATTCCTAGGAAGCCACCGACAATCAAGATAAAGAATGAAATTGGAATTGCCGCAGGGGTTTCTTTTGTTAATTCACCAGCTGGCACACCTAACATTCCGTTGACCGGAGCCATAAAGATATCCCAAAGTCCTTGTGGATTTTGTGGGACTCTTTCATAAGATCCCGCGATAATTCTTCCTGCTTCATCCACACTGTAATGTCCAGCTGGGATGAACCATGTTAGCACAGCGATGATGGCAATAATAATGAATAAGACCGAATACGCTGAAGGCATTTGAAATTTCTTCTTCGTTGTTTGTTCCATTTTCTTCTTCCTTTCTCGTTTCAAAAAATCAGTAATACATCGTTATTTTATCAAAAAGATGATAAGAACAAAAATAATAACTAGTAGATTTGAGAAGTTTTATTCAAAACCCTCGTTTTTTGTCCCTCCTTTGTTAAAATAGTTGAAATGCTTTACTCATACTAATTGTAGCGTTTTCGTTTCATGTTATATCTTGTCCATTTAACAAACAAAAAGAGAAGGATTTCACATAAAAACGTATAAAATACATTTTTATACAAAAACCCAAAAAATACTCAGACACGATTTATAAAACGCTTACACAATGTCAGTTATTGAATTTTTTTTCATATAAAAATATTAAGAAAAACTTTAGAAAATAGATGATAACTACAATAAATTCTCCTATGTATCTTATTTTTTGTATC
>NZ_JAFLWG010000054.1:0-12758 GCF_017316315.1 Enterococcus sp. DIV1298c
GTCCACTTTATTATAGAGCCCGTTTTCCCGAAGACGTTTCAGTCTTTTTTTATTTATATTATCAAAAAATCTATATATTTCGTTAACAAAGCACAGAATATTATTTTTGTGTTTTCAATTTTTCCTTACATGAGAAATAACTAAAATAAACCTTTTTATCCAACGTGTTATAGTTATGTTATTAATAGAAAATAATGAAGAGGTGTTATTTTGAAAAAGGGTAAAGCAATAATTTTAAGTAGTTTGTTGTTTAGTATGGTTATTTTATCGGATGTTAATACGGTGGAGTCTGTGATGGATGATTCAGTAGAAATAAAAACTGAACTTTATTCAACTTTACATAAAAACCAGAATGTTTCTCGAAAGTTAGAATTGAAACAATCAGAAAACTTAATGAGTTATCGTATGTCAGTATTAGATAACAAATTTGGTCCGAGTTCGAATCAATCAACAGGTATTTATAAACGTGCAGGGGATACGATTGAGATCTATGTTGATGAAACGACTGATCAGACAGCACTGCCTATTTATTCGATTTCTGGTACCGCATTAAAAGATAATTTTGAAGGTTGGAATCAAATTGGTCAATTGCGCAGAGGAAGAAATGTCATTGCAACAAATCAAGAAGGTGTCATTCATCTTAGAAATGAGACAGCTAGAACTGCTCAAGGAAAATTAAGTGTAGAGATTAGAGGAGGAGTCACGATCCCTCGGTTTATTTTGGGCGAAACTACGACACAAGAATGGGCATCGATTTTAGCCAATCATCCAGATGCACAAGGATATGAATTAGTAGCTGATCGCCTTATCTTGACAGGCTCAAACCGAACAATCAATTTGGTGAAGGATCCTGAACTGATTTTGAGAAGTCATTTGAAAGTAATTGAATTACACGATCAAACATCCGGATTAGATGGCAACGGCCCTCAACATCGTTTACCAATCAATCTAGGTCAACATATGCGTGAAACAGCACAAGATAGCTGGTATATGTACGCTTTTTTCCAACATACTGGTTACCATCAACAAGGTGGGATGCAAGTTGTTCTTGATCCATTAAATGCAAACCAATGGGGAATTTGGCATGAATTAGGACACATTTATCAAATGACACGCATGGATTGGCGAGGTTTGGATGAAGTCACTGTCAATATTTTTTCGTTGAGGGCTCAAAAAGCACTTGGTGTGCGCAGTCGATTAGAACAAGAAAACACGTATTCTACGATTTTTAATTACTTGAATAGTTCAGGGCAAAAGCATTTTGATAATCAAGGAATATGGACTAGATTAGGAATGTTCTGGCAATTAGAATTAGCTTTTGGAGAAGATTTTTATCCCAATTTACATAAATTGTATCGAGAAGAAGCCCGTTCTCTTCCATCTGAACAAGCGAAACGCCAATATTTTGTTACGTCCGCTTCAAAAATAAGCGGCAAGAACTTATTACCGTTCTTTGAGGCTTGGGGAATTGAAGTCACACCAGAGAGTCGTGCAGAATTAGAGAAACTACCCAACTTGACCAAAAAGATTTGGGAGTACCGGGATGAAATGACTGGTGAAGTCGGAAATATCGATGGTGAAGAGAACAAAGATACTCAAGCACCAACGGTTCCAACAGGATTAACAGCAAGTGAAGTCACAACGAATTCTGCAACGATCAGATGGAATCAAGCCTCAGATAATATCAAAGTTAAAGGCTACCATATCTATCGTGATGGGAAAAAAGTTACTTCTGTTGAAGGAACAGAATTTACCGATCAAAACTTAGCAAGTGACACCGCTTATTCCTACGAAGTCAGCGCCTACGATGAAGCAGGCAATGAGTCAGCAAAAAGTAATGCAATGACTTTACGTACAAAAGGCGAAAGTACGGATACGCAAGCACCAAGTGTACCAAATGGGTTGGTCGCCGAAGAAGTGACGACGAATTCAGTGAAACTGAAATGGAACCAAGCAACGGATGATGTGGGCGTGAAAGGTTACCATATTTATCGTAATACAGTGAGAGTAGCGACTGTCGATCGTTTAGAACATTTAGATTTACAGTTAGTGAGTAATACAGCTTATGCTTATCAAGTGAGTGCGTTTGATGAAGCAGGGAATGAATCGGGCAGAAGCCAATTTTTAACGGTCGTCACTAGACGTGAAGAGCAAGCTGATACACAGGCACCAACTGTTCCGAGTAGTCTGACAGCTGGTACGATCACAACGAATAGCATCCAGCTGAACTGGCAAACGGCTACAGATAACGTAGCAGTGACGGGCTATCACATTTATCGTGATGGTGTCCGTATCCAATCGATCAGTGGCACATCATTTACCGATCAATCTTTGACGAGCAATACCACTTATACCTATCAAGTGAGTGCTTATGATGCAGCTGGGAATGAGTCAGGAAAAAGCCAGCCGTTAGCAGTAAAAACAAATGAAGAAGCAGCGAGCCAAGATACTTGGAGAAGTGACCAAATCTACGTTGCTGGAGATACAGTTATCTATCAAGGAATCGAGTATCGTGCAAAATGGTGGGTTCGAGGTGATCGCCCGGATACTTCGGCGGCATGGGAAAGAACAAGTCCACTATCAATGGTTGAATGGAATAGCAGCCGCAGTTATGTTGGTGGGGAACGAGTGCGTTATCAAGGGAAGATTTATGAAGCAAGATGGTGGAATGTCAATGCAAATCCAAGTACGAACAGTGTCTGGGTATTGATAGGCTAGACATTTTGTCTAAAAAGTTGTCCATACGATCAACGAGATAAAAATAAGGTGAAGGATCCAGAAATAGTTGCTATTTCCTGGATTCTTCGCCTTATTTTCTTTGATGGAAGCAAGCTAGATGATCGTTCAGTTATATTTGTCATCAGTAATGTAGTTCAACGTTCTTTTTTTCGCAATTGTTGGATACGTAGCCAAGCTCGGATGACATTTAGTAGGACTAAACAGCCCGCAATAGTGATAGGCACCCAAATCAAATACACAGAATAGCCAAGTTCTGCGGAAAGTTCTGTGCTTGATGTATGCGCAAGCTCAGTAAGTGCTTGTTGCCATGTCTGTAAATTGAAAACCAGCATAAAACCGGCAATGATCAATAGGATAAAACCCAAATAGTGGATCGATGTCCGTTTGCGGATCAAAGCAAATAATAAATATAGAATGAGTAGGAATGCTGGAACACCGAATACAAAATAAATGTTAAGCATAATAGATCGCCTCCTTATATCAATCATACTTCAAGTGGATGAAATTTAAAAATAATTTAGTCAATACTTGCGTTTCTTGAAGCAATGCTGATAATATGACTGTATTCAAAGGAGGATTTATATTTATGGCAAGCTATATCGAGCCGATTCGTTTTGCGTTACTCGTATTTCCATTTCTCGCATTAGCGATTTCTGCTGTCTTTTTTATTTATGAATACCGAAAATACGGGACATTTCTCCTGACAAGAGCAGTGATTTTGTATTCATTTGTTTTTTATCTATTGTGTGCGTACTTTTTAGTGATTTTACCGTTGCCGACCAAAGAAGCAGTGGCGCAAATGACTGGTCCGAAAATGGAATTGCAGTTGTTTGCAACTTGGTACAATTTCAGAGCGAATACTGTTCTTGTGTTGTCTGATCCAAGTACGTATTTACCGGCTATGAGACAAAGTGTTTTTTTAGAGCCATTATTCAATGTCTTTTTACTTTTACCTTTTGGGATCTATTTAAGATATTATTTTCGACTGTCTTTTGTGAAAACAGTCATCGCAAGCTTTTGTCTTTCGCTCTTTTTTGAATTGACACAATTAACCGGGTTATACTTTATTTATCCACGCCCATATCGTTTGTTTGATGTCAATGATTTACTGACGAACACCTTTGGAGGGATGCTTGGCTTCATCGTAACACCGATTTTCACGTTCATGTTGCCTACACGAGCAAGGATGGATGAAGTATCATATGAAAAAGGAAAGACAGTTTCATTGACACGTCGCTTAGTTGCCTATTTGATCGATTGGTTCGTTCTGTCCATTTGTACGTCGATCCTAGGAGTGGTGGGCCGTCTATCGATTGGGAGTGGCGAATTTACCTCATACAGTTGGTGGGTATTCATCCAAGTTTTCTTGTATTTCATGATTCTTCCTTTTTTAACAAATGGACGGACACTTGGGAAGAAAATCGTACGGATCAAATTAGTCGAAGAAGGCAAGGAACGGATCAGTTTTCGCGCGTTGTTCATCAGGTACGCGTATCTCTATTTCTTATTTTTCGGTTTGAGTTGGTTAGGGCAAGTTGTTGGGCCAGTCATCAATGAAGCGACTGGTGTCACACAGATGAGCGCGGTATTTATTTTCTTATGTATCTTTGTTGCACAAATCGTTTTCGGTCTGAATCTATTTTTATCATTTATTCGTAAGAAGCGCGTTTTATTCTATGAAAAAGCAAGTCACACCTATACGATCAGTACGATCAAAGAGAGAAAAGCTTGACCTTTTCAAGCAAAATAAGCAAATTTATGTTATAATTCCAAAGTCGTGAAAAATACAAAGAGAAGAGGTGTCGAAATGAGTCATTTTAAACAATTCAATTTTCAACCGTTTATCAACGAAGCGTTAGCAGAAAAAGGTTTCCAAGAACCAACAGAAGTACAGGAACGTTTGATTCCTTTGATTTTAAAAGGAAAAAATATTATTGGGCAATCACAAACTGGTTCAGGAAAAACGCATACGTTTCTTTTGCCTCTATTTCAAAAAATCAATGCAAACAAAGAAGAAGTCCAAGTGGTCATCACTGCGCCAAGTCGTGAATTAGCCACACAGATCTATGAAGCTGCTGTTCAGATCGCAAAATTTTCTGATCCGGAGATCCGTGTGTCGAATTTTGTCGGCGGAACAGACAAACAACGTCAATTAAGTCGCTTGAACCACCAACAACCACAAATCGTCGTAGGTACACCAGGACGTATCCTTGATATGATGAATGAGCAAGCTTTGAAGATCCATACTGCGTTTGCTTTTATCGTAGATGAGGCGGATATGACTTTAGATATGGGATTCTTGAATGAAGTCGATCAAATCGCTAGCCGCTTGCCTGAAAAATTACAGTTTTTAGTTTTCTCAGCAACGATCCCAGAAAAATTACGCCCATTCTTACGTAAATATATGGAAAATCCGATCATCGAAGAAATCAAACCAAAAGCTGTGATTTCTGAAGATATTGAGAATTGGTTAGTTTCAACAAAAGGGAAAGACAAGAATCAAACAATCTATCAACTTTTGACGATTGGCCATCCTTATTTAGCGATCGTGTTTGCAAATACGAAGCAACATGTTGATGAAATCGCGGATTACTTGAAAAATCAAGGATTGAAAGTTGCGAAGATCCATGGAGACATCACCCCTCGTGAACGCAAGCGTGTGATGCGTCAAGTCCAAAACTTAGAATATCAATATGTCGTTGCGACTGACTTAGCTGCTCGTGGGATCGATATTGAAGGCGTTTCTCATGTCATCAATGCGGAGATCCCAGAAGATCTTGACTTCTTTATCCATCGTGTCGGTCGTACCGGCAGAAATGGTTTAAAAGGAACAGCAATCACGTTGTATTCACCAAGTGATGAAGAATTGATCGCAGGGATCGAAAAAATCGGTGTCGTCTTCGAGCCAATGGAAATCAAAAATGGCGAGATCGTTAAAACGTATGACCGTAACCGTCGGACAAAACGTGAAAAATCAAAAGACACACTTGATCCAACATTGATTGGTTTAGTGAAGAAGAAAAAGAAAAAAATCAAACCTGGCTATAAGAAAAAAATTGACTGGGCGATTGCGGAGAAAAACAAAAAAGACCGCAAGATCGAAAGACGTCAACAAACGCGTACAGCCAGAAAAAACAAAAAGAACTCAAATCAATAAAAGTAGTCTTGGTCCAATCAAACGAATGACTATAAGCGTCAAAAACCGAAATAGAAAAACTATTTCTTGGTTTTTGACGCTTTTTTGTTAGTGATGAAGCTTTTTTCGCATTTGTTGGCAAAGGATGCCGTCTTCGATCAGTGGGTCTGAGAAAGGCTGATACCCTTGCTTTTCATAAAAAGGAACTGCCGCCATTTCTGCAACTAGATAAACTTCCTGAAAAGCATCACTTTTTGCTCGTTTTTCTGCCGTTTGGAGCATTTCTCGACCAATACCGCGTTTACGCCAATCTTTTGCGACACAGAAACGGTCAAATTGGACTTTCGCATCGTTTAGTTTTTGATAACGTAAGGTAGCGATCGGTTGTTCTTGATGAAATCGTACAAGGTTAGGGTAATACGCATCTTTGCCGTCAAATTCTAAATGTGCAGGTATTTCTTGTTCTAAAACGAAGATGGCATAACGTAACGTGTAACTAGCAGCTTTTATCCATTCCTCTGTCCCAAAATAAGATTCCATTCGTTTGCCTCCTCGTTGTCTCTTTTTTGATTATACCAAGGAAAAATCAAGGAGCAAACAACAAAAAATAAAAAAGGAGGATTGACACCTTCATCAAGAATACGTATACTAATAAAGTACAAAAAAGGACATAGTTTGTTTTAGACAGACTCACAGAAAATTCTTTCTAGGCTGAAAAAAGAATAGTCACTGTTCAAACTGCTCCCTTTTTTCTTTGATAGAAATATCAACGCGACTCAGCGTTAACGAGTTTAAGAGGTAATGAGTAAACATCATTGCAATCAAGGTGGTACCGCGAGTTTTCGTCCTTGGCTGTAATGATGTTTTTTGTCGTTTATCATTTAGAAAGAAGGTAAAAGGAATGAAAAAATTAAGTAGTGCTGAAGTACGTCAAATGTTTCTGGATTTTTTCCAAGAAAAAGGACATACGATCGAACCGAGTGCTTCACTAGTACCAGTCAATGATCCTACTTTATTATGGATCAATTCAGGCGTAGCAACGTTAAAAAAATATTTTGATGGATCAGTTGTACCAGACAATCCAAGAATCACGAATGCACAAAAATCGATTCGTACGAATGACATCGAAAATGTAGGGAAAACTGCTCGTCACCATACAATGTTTGAAATGCTAGGGAACTTTTCGATCGGTGATTATTTCAAAGAAGAAGCAATCCATTGGGCATGGGAATTTTTGACTAGTCCAAAATGGATGGCGTTTGATCCAGAAAAATTATATGTAACTGTTTATCCAAAAGATACAGAAGCAAAACGGATCTGGCATGAAGAAGTTGGATTATCACTTGATCATATCGTGGATGTGGAAGACAACTTTTGGGATATCGGTGCTGGACCATGTGGACCAGATACAGAGATTTTTTACGATCGTGGCGAAGCATACAACGACTTGGCAGAGGACGATCCTGAAAATTATCCTGGTGGCGAAAACGAACGATACCTTGAAATTTGGAACTTAGTATTTTCAGAGTTCAATCACAAACCAGATAATACGTTTGAACCTCTTCCACATAAAAACATTGATACGGGCATGGGCTTAGAACGGATGGTTTCCATCGTTCAAGATGCACCAACGAACTTTGAAACAGATCTATTTATGCCGATCATCCATGCAGTAGAGCAATTGAGCAATAAAGTGAAATACGGGGAAGATGCGTTGACTGATATTTCATACAAGGTGATCGCTGACCATATTCGTGCATTATCTTTTGCTATCGGTGACGGTGCATTACCTTCAAATGAAGGTCGTGGCTATGTGTTACGTCGCTTGTTGCGCCGAGCAGTGATGCATGGTAAAAAACTAGGCATTGAACAAGCTTTCTTGTATCGTTTAGTACCAGTTGTTGGTGAAATCATGGAAAGCTATTATCCAGAAGTGTTGGAACAAAAAGAATTTATTGAAAAAGTAGTTCGTACAGAAGAAGAACGTTTCAACGAAACGATCAATGAAGGTCTTGAAATCTTGAATCAAGTGATCAAGGACGTGAAACAAGCAAATGGCACAACGCTTGCCGGAAAAGATATCTTTAAGCTATATGATACTTATGGATTCCCGGTTGAATTGACAGAAGAAGTAGCAGAAGACGAAGGCTTGACTGTCGATCATGAAGGCTTTGAAACAGAAATGCAAGCACAACGAGATCGTGCGCGTGCAGCTCGTCATACAGAAACATCTATGGGTGTACAATCTGCTCTATTGACAGATATTAAAGTCGAAAGCAAATTTATCGGTTATGATCATATCGAATCAGACAGTGAATTATTAGTGCTTATTCAAAACGAAGCAATCCTCAATGAACTTTCTGAAGGTGAAGCACAACTGATTTTTGACCAAACACCTTTCTATGCTGAAATGGGTGGACAAGTAGCGGACCAAGGTTGGATCATCGATGCTTCTGGTGAGACAGTTGCAAATGTTACTGACGTTCGTAAAGCACCAAATGGACAATTCTTGCATACAGTGGAAATTCTTTCAAGTATCAAAGAAGGAAACACATATCATTTATTGATCGACGAACCTAGACGTAATCGAATCATCAAAAACCATACAGCAACACACTTATTGCATAAAGCATTAAAAGAAGTACTAGGCGATCACGCAAATCAAGCAGGGTCATTAGTTGCACCAGGTCACTTACGTTTTGACTTTACGCATTTTGGTCAAATCACGAGCGATGAGTTAGCACAAATGGAAAAAATCGTGAATGAAAAAATCTGGGAAGCGATCCCTGTCGAAACAATTGAGACAGACATTGATACGGCGAAAAACATGGGCGCGATGGCTTTATTTGGTGAAAAATATGGCAATGAAGTCCGCGTGGTGAACATCGGCGGCTGGTCAATCGAATTATGTGGTGGTACGCACGTTGGCAATACTGAAAATATCGGGATTTTTAAAATCGTTTCCGAATCTGGGATCGGTGCAGGCGTTCGTCGTATCGAAGCTGTAACAAGCAAAGAAGCGTATGAATTGTTGGAAAGTGAAGAACAACAACTAAAAGAAGTTGCGGCAATCGTGAAATCACCGCAATTGAAAGAAGTTGTGGCAAAAACAGAACAATTGCAACAGCAATTGAAAGAACTTCAAAAAGAAAATGAGCAGTTGGCAAGCAAACTAGCAAACCAACAAGCAGGGGATATTTTCAAAAATCCAGAGACGATCAATGGAAAAACGATCATTACTGCACAAGTAAAAGTCAAAGATATGAATCAATTGCGTCAATTGGCAGACCAATGGAAACAAAAAGCTGTTTCAGATATTCTTGTATTGGCAAATGAACAAGAAGGCAAAGTCAGCTTGTTGGCTGCAATGACACCTGAAGCAAATGCAGCAGGTTTGAAAGCCGGCGATCTAATCAAAGCAATCGCACCGAAAGTGGGCGGTGGCGGCGGTGGTCGTCCAGATATGGCACAAGCAGGTGGGAAAAACCCTGCTGGTATCCCTGATGCTTTGGATGAAGCAAAATCATGGTTGGAAAACAAATAAGATCAACCATGCATTTCAATTAGTATAGATAGGCAAACGAGTTTGGGACGATTTCCTAAGCTCGTTGCTTATTTTTCATCGAGCCAGCTTTTTGACACGATATACACATTTATTGACAAATCAGTAAAACGCTATAGGATTAGAGTAAAGCAAACAGGGGGAGATACAATGAACAGTAAAAACAAAACATTTCGGCTAGTACTTCGTGCCATTTTATTAGCTATCATTATTGTCCAATCAATGGTTCCATGGTTAGGTTTTATTCCATTAGGTTTTATCAGTCTGACGATCATCCATATCACTGTGATCGTAGCAGCCGTCGTATTAGGCCCGAAAGATGGCATGTTGATCGGTTTGTTCTGGGGAATTGCGACGATCATTCGTGCGTATGCCATGCCAACGACCCCGTTTGATACATTAGTTTTCACGAATCCAATCATTTCAGTCTTACCAAGAGTCTTGGTAGGTCTTGTTGCTGGCTTGGTATTCCATTGGTTGTATAAACGAACAGCTAAGATCGTTATGCCATCCATTGTGGCAGGTGTTTTAGGCTCATTAGTCAATACCGTCCTTGTCTTAGGCTTTATGGGCTTGTTCTATACCAATGCCACAGCTCAAGCATATGGTGTCGATTCTTCCGTTTTATTCAATACACTTGCTGGGATTGCAGCGATCAATGGGATTCCAGAAGCAATCGGAGCTGGGATCATCACACCTTTACTCGCTAAAGCATTATTTGCAGCCACACCTTTGAAACCTGAATGAGGTCGAGCAATCACAGATAAAAGGAGTCACAAACTTGGTAAAGAAACAAGAAACACTCACAGCAAAAGAACGTACAAAAAAAGCATTGATGGCAGGGATATGGGGACTACTGACAAATGGGATCTTATTCGTGGCGAAATTGATGATCGGACTGCTCTCTGGAAGTGTTTCGATCATGGCAGACGCCATCAATAGTTTGTCAGATACAGCTTCTTCTGTCTTGACCTTGATTGGGTTCAAGATCGCAGCGAAACCAGCAGATCCTGAACATCCTTACGGTCATGAACGATTTGAATATATCAGTGGACTATTTGTCTCTCTCATCATCACGTATGTTGGGTTTCAGTTCTTGCATTCTTCGATCGAGAAAATCATCCACCCTGAAAATATTGCGTTATCACCAGTGATTTTTTTAGTCTTAGTCTTTTCGATCGCTTTGAAATTTATTCAAGGACGTATGTATAAGAGAACTGCAACCACGATCGATTCGGAAACGCTACATGCGACTGCCAAGGACAGTTACAATGATGTGTATACGACATTCGCTGTTTTGCTTTCCGCTTCTGTTGAGTGGCTGACAAATTGGCGTGTCGATGGCTACATCGGTTTCTTATTAGCACTCTATATTTTGTATAGCGGAGTGATGATGTTAAAAGAATTCGTATATGAGTTATTGGGTAGTCGGCCAACTGTCGAGCAGATCCAGGCGATGGAGGAGCAACTGAACGGGTATAAGAAAATACTCGGTTATCATGACTTATTAGTGCATAACTATGGACCAAATCAGCGCTTTGCCTCTGTGCATGTCGAAGTCGATGATCGACTGGATCTGAATGAAGCGCACAAGATCATGGACATCATCGAGAAAGATTTTAAAAAGTCTTTAGGTGTCGAGTTAGTCTGTCACTTAGATCCTGTGCCAGTTGGCAATGAGAACTATCAAGAGATCCTTAATGAACTGAAGAAAATTATCCATGAGACAGCAGAAGGCTTGAAAATCCATGATTTTCGCATGATCCACAAAGGACAGATTCTCCAATTCGATGTCGTTGTTCCTGAAGGGATACGATTGTCGGATGAGGAACTAGAACGAACGATGCGTATCCAAATCGAAAAGAGGATCGGCGAGTATCAGTTAGATATCACATTCGATCATAACTATTTGCTTTTTTAAACATTTAAAAAAGCCCACTTGGAGAAAATCTGAACGATTTTTTCCAAGTGGGCTTTAAAAATCTTTTTTAATTATAAAGCTTTTTGTAAAGCTTGCCTTGCTAAATTGTCTGCGCCTTTATTTTTACTTTCAGGAATCCACTGAAGGATCAACATTGAAAAATCTTTTAATAGACTTTGTATTTTTTCTAAATAAGGCAAAAAATCTTTGTTGGAAGTATGATCTTTATCAATCGTTGAAACCAACACTTTACTATCGGAATAGCAGAGAATGATTTCTTCGGTCAGCTGTCTATTCTTTAGAATTTCTAAAGTTTTTAAAAAGACTTCAAACTCGGCTTGATGGTTGGAACCAAAGGATAAAGGGATAGATAACTGTTCTTGTTGCTGATCAGAGACGATCAATATTCCTCCACCACTAGGTCCAGGGTTGCCTTTTGTTGATGCGTCAATGTATACTTTTAACATAAGGAAAAATACTCCCTTCAAAATAGATAGTAGGTTCGACTTATTATACCATTACAGATAAAGACACGAGGTTGAAGAATGAAAAAAAATATTCGCTGGCAGCCGGAAACGGCACAGTCGATCATCTATTGGTCATCAACATTTATTATTTTGTTTTTAAGTTTGATTTTATCGTTAGAAAATACAAGGCCCTATTGGAAAAGCAATATCATAATGGGTGTATTCTTTGTTTTCCTATTGTTAGGACTGAGACGCTCATTTGTTTTAAAGAAAGACGCCATAAGAATAAAATATGCTGCTTTTTGGAGAGATCGTGACATATCGATCGATGAAATCAAAGAAGTCCGCGTACAAAAGCGTAAAGTATCTTTATCATTTGCCACGGGGAAAGAGCCATTTGTGATTTTCGTCAATCGGAAAGCACAACAGAAGTTGCTTGAACACTTGAAACACCCGATGGAAGAAGCAATCAAACCTTCTTCATTACTAAACAAGACGAAAGATCTAGTTGAGTAAAAAGCAATGGCAAGCGTGCAAATAGCTTCTTGTTTCTAAGATCACTTGCAAAAAATAAAAAAGCTATTCCGATAAAAGTATATCGGGATAGCTTATTTGTTTGGCTATACTTGCTCATTGATCTTTTTGACATGGGCCGCTTGAGCACCTCGATTACCTTCAATGACGGTAAATTCTACCACTTGGTTTTCCTCAAGTGTTTTGAATCCTTCTTCTTCGATCGCAGTAAAATGTACGAAGATCTCTTCTGTTTCATCATAACTAATAAAGCCATATCCTTTTTTGTTATCGAACCATTTCACCATTCCTGTGGTCAAAACACTCACGACCTTTCTATGTCTGATCATAGCCTATATTATAAAGAGAATTAGCAAGTACGTCAAATAAATTAAAAATCGGCTTTTTTTGTTTTTTTTT
>NZ_JAFLWG010000055.1:0-15370 GCF_017316315.1 Enterococcus sp. DIV1298c
ATTTTTTACAACATGAGTCTATTTTATATTTTAATAAAAAAAAGAATAGAGATATTTATTCTGTACAGAATTTATGTATTGTAAAATCAGAGTTTGATTGGATCAAAAGATTATCTCAGTTTTCTTCAAATATAACGAATAAAGAAGCAAAAATTATAATAGAGAAATTTACTTTCAGCAAAAAATCAAAAGATTTAATAGATGCACCATTAATAAAAATTCAAGACAAATTAATACTATTACCTACATTGGCCAAAGAAACTCGCCCATTATCAGCAATTTTATCAATGTTTTCTAAAGATGAGGAAGGAGAGAAAAAAAATCGAGAAGACACTGCCTTAGGATTTAAAGGACTTATGTTTGAACAACGCACAAAGTATTTATTAAAAGTTTGTAGCCAGATTGATGCTAAACATTTACATGTTAAAATGACAAAAGAAATAGGTTTGGAAAGGGAGATAGATTTAGCCTTTGTTTTAGATGAAGTTCTGTTTTTAATTGAATGTAAATCTTTCAATCAGCCATATACAGTGAGGGAGCATGCTAAAACTAATAAGAAAATAAAGGAGGCGATTAAACAATTAAATAAAAATGCTGATTATTTCGAAGAGAATATGTCTATAACAATAAGACAATTGGGATTAAGTGAAAAAACATCAATAAAAAAAGTTCAGCGTGTGTTACTTACCTCTACTATTCTTGGCGAAGCTGGGGCACAAGAAAATGTATTAATAGTTGACGAAGCTTCATTAAATGCATTTTTGTTAAGGAATCCTCCAACCATTTCCCATGTTGATGATACTATCAAAGAAAGAATATATTTAGATGAAGAAAATATATATTCAGGAAAAGTTACAGCAGAAAAGTTATTAAATTTTTTGAAAAAACAACTTTCAATCAAGCTTATGCAAAGTTTTATAGTAAAAAAACATAATTCAGATGAAGAAATAGGTTATAAATGTTGTAGAAAAGATATCGAAGATTTTTATGTGGAAAATAATGAAGAAAAAAATATAGCTTTAGATAGAATATTTGCTGCTTATAAAAAAACTTTATCAAAATAGTTTTTTATTTCAAAATTATGTTAAATGAAAACAAGAGAGTGGAATATTAATCCTTTCTCAAAAAACGAGAAGAGTCCCATTTTGACAAAATATATCAAAAGTGGACTTTTTTTGTTCGTATTCTTATGCTTTCCTCTATTTATTTCCCAAACTTTCTCAAATTTAGTGCAATGAGTGCCAATACGATATCAATTGTCGCTGCTTGTTTTCCGCGTAAGTCAAAACGATGGAAAGCCAATTGAGCCTTTAAATGTTCAAAAAAACTGGTTCGACATCGACTTTTTACCAGCGATAAATCGAACCTTTTTTCTTCCCAAAGCACTTATTTTTACATGCTGCTTTGAAATCTTAGACAAAGCTATCTGTATCTTTTCTCCAACTATATACTTTGAACGGGACAAGGCAGTTTACTGGCAAATATACTCGTCTCTTTGTAATCACACCAAAGTAAGCGCTTAAAATTTACGGTTTTGATGTTTCTGCTTCGTTTGTTTATCTAGGTAGGTTTCTTGGATCAGGAAGAGCAATTCTTTCCATCTTGTTGCATTATCTAGTGAATCTAAATAAAAAATCTTCTTATTCGATGTCCTCCGTTCTAGCATATCTGTGATGACGATGTCTGATAGAGAATAATTATCTGTGATCATGATTTGCTTTTCATTAAATAAATGTCTTAGCTGATTTTCAACAAAAAAGCTTGCAGTAAAGTCTTTAGATAGGTGCAAATAGATTTTCACTTCTGACTTCATTTCAGAGGTGAAAAGAGTATATAGTTGATTTGCTAAATAATGTTTGTGCTTTTCATTCATGGTAAGGGTAGATAGGTTCGTCTCAATGATCGACATGTATTCATTTTTTACCTCGGAATGAAACGACCAAGAAGGGATAAATAAATCAGAAAAGCAATCTAATGTATCGCCAACTAGAAAATAAAAAGTATTGAATAAGGTTATATAGTAGTTAAATAAACATCGCTCTTCCTCTAGGATACCCTCTTCGATCAACATAGTGTTCATTCTAAGGATATCTTTAGACAGCATACAGTAAGGATGGATTTCATTTACGAAAGCTTTTCCTAAATTGATTTTTTCCTTTGTTTGAATGACATCTGAAATAAAAATACGTGCAAGAAAGTTAAAATATTGAATTTCCGTTTTCTCCACATTTCTTTCGAGAGTGCCAAAGGCGTTCTGTTCAAAAATTGAAGCTACACCAACAATCTCATGAATAAGTGTGAAGAGCGTTTGGATCAATTGGTCTTTTGGTTGGGGAACGTAATTCTGGTTCCTGATCCTGATTTGCAAAATAGCATAGAGAATACATAGCGATCTATTTTTTATATTTGACCGTTGATGGGAGTAAATCAAAATGTCTTCTGGAATATTCTCTAGAATACTTTCGAGGGGCATGTCGTAGAATGGCCATTCGATATCTTGAAAAGAATCTTGCAAGAATAAATAAGAAAATAAGCGTATATTCATTTCATTTCCCTTTAAAGAATAATTTCCTTTTGAAATAGTGATCATGAAATCAAAAGCTGAGAAGAAGTTATTTAAATGTTGTGTGATTTTATTTAAATAACTGTTCGAGATAAAAAGTTCATTTATAATGGCAGCCTTATCAAGTGAAGTTCGAGTAAGTAGTAGCACAGTATAATTAAAAATCGTATTTGTTTTAAGTAATTGCAGCTTTAAATTGTATGCTACATCGATTGCTTCTGATTTAAACGTGGGATGGATGTGAATCATGCCAGATTTTTTTATTACGATAAAGTCTTCAAGACCTTGATGCTCCTCCAAATGTTTTTTTATCGTTGAAATTGCTTCTCTAATGGTTCTTTTAGATAACTTCAAATCTCGTGAAATCTCGTCCGTTGTTGTTTGATCTTTATTTACAATGAAAAATAGAACTGCCAATTCTTTTCTTAAATAGTCCGGTATCATTTGCTAACTTACTCCATTTCTTGAATACAATTTTTGTTGTTTGTTCTACAAAAATTGTGGATAGTAGTCGGTTTTTCATCATGTTATTATATCACTGTTGGTATAGATATGTAAAATGATATAATGTTATTTTTTAAAATATTAACCTTGATTTTCAAGCTTTTTTATTTTTATTAACGTTATTTTTGGAGTGGTTGAAAAATACATTTATCAAATTTACATACCTGAATTGAGAGATATGGTTGAAAAAGAAATGGAGAGAAGCAATGAAAAAGAAATGGATAGCTATTTTTAGTGCCGTGTTGTTAGTAAGCCCTTCCTTAATAGGGACAGGACAAGTAGTGGCGGAGACTATTGAAACAGAGCAGTCACAGGAACTTGAGACACAAAGTAGTGAAGGGGATATAGCTACTGGTAGTGCTGAAAGAACTCTTGAAGATAGTACACCTAGTGAACCAATTGAAAATATCGTAGAAGATTCTACCGATCAATCCGGTCGTCCTGAGAGAATAAATGAGGCACCACCTTTAAGTGAAGATCCAACTTCCATGACAGAAACGGTAGATAGTTCCTTGGCTAACGCAGTTGAAGAGGATTTAGTGTCGCAAGAAGAAACAACAACTGGAGAAGTCAGTTTAACAGCTAATACAGTTGCATCTGGTCACTTGGGTACAGTTGATTGGGAAATTGACGCCGATGGAACTTTACACATTGGGGCGGGTCAGCTATCTTCATCGGTTATGTCAAATGGTAGTTCACCATTTTTTTTCTATAGTGATCAAATTACTTCAATCATTTTTGACGGAAAGGTAACAGCAGGGGACTCTTTAGAAATGCTATTTTATGGTTTGAACAAAGTGACAAACATAGAAAACCTAAGCTATCTTGATACGAGTCAAACGACTAGTATGCATTATATGTTTTGCAATATGACTGCGCTAACGTCCATTGATGTATCAGGGTTTGACACAAGTAAAGTAACGGATATGAGACAGATGTTTTCTGGGGCAAGTAGTTTGTCGACCCTTGATGTATCAAAATTTGATACAAGTTCTGTCATATATATGGGGCAAATGTTCTATGACATGAGAAGTTTAACATTCCTTGATTTATCAAATTTTGAAACACCTAATCTGACGAATATGATGGGCATGTTTTCCTATGCAAGTATAAAATCACTGGACATATCAAATTTTAATACCTTACAAGCAGCTATGGGGCCAGATACTTTTTGGCAAACACCGCTCGAACATATCAAGTTAGGAGAAAATTTTGTATTTAAAGATTCTTTATTAGGCGAACCACCAATTGATACTACTTATATTGGCAAATGGCAGAAAGATCAGTCTGGTCCTCTTTACACTTCTTTAGAGTTAGCAACTAATTATACAGGTGCGACTATGAAGGGAGATTGGTATTGGGCAACTTCACAAGAAAGTATTGAGGTGATCGATTCCTCTATTTATGCAGGTGACAAATGGGAAGCAAAAGATAATTTTGTTTCTGCAAAAGATAAAGACGGGAATCCAGTGGCTTTCGAAGATCTAACAGTGGAAGGCACAGTGGATACAACGAAAGCCGGCACATATGAAGTGAAGTACAGCTATGACGAAGTGACTAGTATTGCTACAATCACAGTCAAAGCAATCCAAACGGCAGTGAATATCCATGATTCCATCGTGTATATCGGTTCAAATTGGCGTGCAGAAGATAATTTTGACAGTGCGGTCGATAAAGACGGCGGCCTAGTAGATTTCGCAGCTGTGACAGTGGAAGGTACAGTGGATACAACGAAAGCTGGAATATATGAAGTGAAATACAGCTATGATGGAGTGACAAGTATTGCCAAAATCACAGTACAAGCGAACCAAACAGTAGTGAATGTCCACGATTCCACGCTTTATATCGGTACAGATTGGAAAGCCGAAGACAACTTTGACAGTGCATTTGATGGAAATGGCGATTCTGTAGATTTTGGAGCTGTGACGGTTGAAGGCACAGTAGACACTACGAAAGTCGGAATATATGAAGTAAAATACACTTATGACGGAGTGACGAGTATCGCTACAATCACAGTGCAGGCGAATCAAACAGCAGTGAATGTCCATGACTCCACGCTCTATATCGGAACGGATTGGAAAGCCGAAGACAACTTTGATAGTGTGCTTGATGGAAATGGTGATCCTGTAGATTTTGGAGCTGTGACGGTTGAAGGCACAGTAGACACTACGAAAGCCGGCACATATGAAGTGAAATATAGTTATAATGGTGTGACGAGTATCGCTACAATTATAGTGCAAGCGAACCAAACGGCAGTGAATGTCCATGACTCCACGCTTTATATCGGAACGGATTGGAAAGCCGAAGACAACTTTGATAGTGCGGTCGATAAAGATGGCAACTCAGTAGATTTCGGAACTGTGACATTGGAAGGTAGTGTAGATACAACAAAAGTCGGCACGTATGAAGTAAAATACAGCTATGACGGAGTGACAAGTAGTGCTACGATCACAGTCAAAGAAGTCGGTACGACGGCAGTAAATGTTCATGATTCCACGCTTTATATCGGAACGAATTGGAAAGCAGAAGACAATTTTGACAGTGCGGTTGATGAATACGGCAACCCAGTAGGTTTCGAAGCTGTGACAGTGGAAGGTAGTGTGGATACAACGAAAGTCGGCACGTATAGAGTAACCTATAGCTACGCCGGTGTAACGAGTATCGCTACAATCACTGTGAGAGATAAACAGAAAACTGGAACTACAAATAATGGTAATAAAGGTCAAAATTCTCAAAATATTAGCAATACAAGCAAGAATACAAGCAACAATAAAACTAGCAGTAAAAATTTACCTCATACCGGAGAGCAAACAAATAATATATGGCGACTCGCGGGAGTATTCACGCTTCTTCTTTCATTGTTCTATTTAGCAAGAAGGAAGAAAGTGGATTAAGGTGAATTTATATTATCCTTCCTACTTTATTTGTAGGAAGGTTTTTTGTGTATAGTCTTAAAAAGAGTAGAGTACAAATTGATCAGAGCCGGTGATATAAAATTGTATTTCTTGATGTACATATAAAGATTGCTCAATTTAGATGAAATAATTAATAGGAATTAATAAACAAGTAGACGTCATTTTAGTGAAAGTGACGTTTGCTTTTGTTTGTTTGTGTTTTTAAAGAACTCGAATATGTTGAATTGTGTTTATAAATGTTCTATAATGTTTTTTGAGGTTGATATTATGTTTGTTTTAGAACAGTTCTAAAAATAATATTTATTTTAAATCGGAGTCGTGATTAAAGGAGGAGATTGTTTTGCGTGTCGTAATTGGATCAGATCAAGAAGGAATGGAATTAAAAAATGAGATTAAAGTTTACTTAATTGAAAGCGGTTTTGAAGTCGTGGACAAAAGTGAGAAAGCAGCATCAGATTTTGTACATTCAACGTTGGACGTTGTTCAAGAATTGCTAGCGGATAAAGAAAGTTTAGGCATCGTTTTTGATGGATATGGCGCAGGTAGTTTTATGGTAGCAAGCAAAGTAAAGGGGATTATAGCAGCTGAGGTTTCCGATGAACGTTCAGCTTATATGACAAGAGAACATAATAATTCTCGTGTGATCACTCTTGGCGCAAATATTGTTGGTAAAGTATTAGCAAAAAATATTGTGCGAGAATTTCTTCAAGCAAATTATGATGGTGGTCGACATCAAATACGAGTTGATATGTTAAATAAAATGTGCGAATAAGAGGGAGATGAAGGGATATGAAAATAGCAATCGGATGTGACCATATTGTTACAGATACTAAAATTGCTGTATCAGATTTTTTGAAAGCTCAGGGATATGAAGTTGTTGATGTCGGAACTTATGATTATACGCGCACTCATTATCCTATTTATGGCAAAAAAGTAGGAGAAGCCGTAACGAGTGGAGAAGCTGATTTGGGTGTTTGTTTATGTGGGACGGGTGTTGGTATCAATAATGCTGTAAATAAGGTGAAAGGGATACGAAGTGCGTTGGTTCGGGACATGACAACCGCAGTCTATGCGAAAGAAGAGTTAGATGCTAATGTGATTGGATTCGGCGCTAAAATCACAGGTGAGTTTTTGATTTGTGACATTATTGAAGCGTTCATTAAAGCCGAGTATCAACCAACGGAAGAAAATAAAAAGCTGATCGCTCAAATCAAATCATTGGATCATCAAAGTGAAGAACAATTACAGCAAGATTTTTTCCATGAATTCATTGAAAAATGGGATCGTGGAGAATATCACGATTAGAGGAGAAGAAGGATGATTTTGACGATTACGATGAATCCATCGGTTGATATTTCTTATTCATTTGAAAGTTTTTCTGAAGATACAGTCAACCGTGTCGATAAGGTAAGGAAGACAGCTGGTGGAAAAGGATTGAATGTGACACGTGTGCTAAATCAACTTGGGGCAGAAGTGAGCGCTAGCGGCTTATTAGGTGGATTTTTAGGAGAGCAAATCAGGAGTGAGCTAGACGAAAGTGGCATCAATCATTCGTTCACTCAGATTAGTGGAGAGACGAGGAACTGTATAGCGATTTTGCATGAAGGAAGACAGACTGAAATTTTAGAAAAGGGTCCGACGATTACAGAAGAAGAGGCAACCCTTTTTTTGGAAGAGTTTAAGCGAACGCTCCGTTCAGCAGATTTGGCTGTCTTTTCTGGTAGCCTTCCTGCGGGAATTGAAAAGAATTTTTATGTAAACATACTTGAAATCTGTGCAGCGCAAGGTAAACCTGTTGTCTTGGATTGTGCGGGAGATCCGTTGAAGACAGTACTTGCAAGTCCAATAAAACCGCTGTTGATCAAGCCGAATACAGAAGAACTATCTGATTTATTAGGAGTCGAAGAAACGAATGATCCAAACAAAGTAAAACAAATGTTGAAAAATTCAATTTTCAAAGGGGTCGAATGGATCATCGTTTCTATGGGCGCAAAAGGAATGGTAGCAAAACATCACGAAATTTTTTATGATGTGACAATACCCAAAATCGATGTCGTTAATCCAGTTGGCTCAGGAGATGCTACAGTTTCTGGTTTGGCGTACGCATTATCTAAACATAAGGATGATGAGACGATATTAAAAACGGCGAATACTTTAGGAATGTTAAATGCCAAAGAGCCAACAACTGGTTATGTAAACCTAAGTAATTTTGATCAACTATTTGAAACAATCGAAGTCAAAATATTTTGAGACAAGGGGAACTGATGATGGAAAGATCAAGTGGAAAAAGAGAATATATCGAAAAGCTGAGTAATGAAGATTCAATGATCGGCGCTTTAGCAATCGATCAACGAGGCGCATTGAAAAAAATGTTTGCGAAATTTCAAACAACTGAAGTGAAAAATGAACAGATTGAACGATTCAAAGAGATCGTTTCTTCGGAGCTGACTCCTTATGCTTCATCTATTTTATTAGATCCGGAATTTGGTTTGCCAGCAGCGTCGGTTCGTGCAGAAAATGCAGGGTTGCTGTTAGCATATGAAAAAACGGGTTATGATGCGTCAACGCCTGGACGTTTACCAGATTCATTGGACGTATGGTCAGTGAAGCGTCTAAAAGAAGCTGGGGCAGATGCTTGTAAATTTTTGCTTTATTATGATATCAATGAGAGCGATGAAATCAATGATCGGAAAAAAGCTTACATGGAACGGATTGGCGCAGAATGTGTCGCAGAAGATGTTCCTTTCTTTTTAGAATTGCTTTCTTATGACGCAAACATCACGGATGTCTCGTCTAAGGAGTATGCAGCAGTGAAGCCCGAAAAAGTGATCAAAATGATGGAAGAGTTCTCGAAGCCGCGATATAACGTAGATGTTTTAAAAGTGGAAGTTCCTGTAAATATGAATTATGTAGAAGGATATTCGAATGATGAAATCGTCTATTCGAAAGAAGAGGCAGCTAGGTACTTTAAAGAACAAGCAGAAGCAACCGATTTGCCATTTATATTCCTAAGTGCCGGAGTATCAGCAGAATTGTTCCAGGAAACATTGCGTTTCGCGAAACAAGCAGGATCGACATTTAATGGTGTACTTTGTGGGAGAGCCACTTGGGCGAATGGCGTAGAACCTTTTGTTTTAGATAATGAAGAAGTTGTCAGGGATTGGATGAAAAAAGAAGGCAGAAAAAACATTCAGGAACTGAATGCAGTTATCAAAGAAACAGCGACACCTATTCGAGGATAGTAGTTTCAATTAAATAAAGAGAAACTTTACTAGAAGTTTTCAGCTTCAAGAAATAAACGGTGCCGCTCAAAATGGGAGATGATATTTTGGGTGGCACCGTCAATTCGTTCCACATCAATAGACTGTAATTGTCGAGTCAATCGAATGTTTCGAGTCAGCTTCTTCACCTGTAATCAAAGCCGTTAAGTTACTTAAGGAGAAGAACGTGTAAAAGTCTTCGCAATCGAGTTTAGAAGAGTCGACTAAAAGGTAACGTTCGGATGAATTGTTCAACGCAATTTGCTGTGTTGTTCCTTCTTCTAAAGTAGCGGTCATAATTCGATTGTCTTTTACTGCATTGGCGCCAACAAATGCTTTACCGAAGCGAATATCAGCTAATACTTTGTTTGCCATTTCGCCTAAGAAAGCACCTGTGAGTGGACGATATTGCCCACCAACTAAGTAGATTTGGTAATCTTCATGCTTGGTTTGCAAAATGTTGAATACTGGGAGACTATTTGTTATGATCCTAAGATGTTTGAAATCTAGTATCTGTGCGAGCAATTCAATCGTCGTACCTGGCCCTAAAAAAATAGTATCTTCTTCCGCGATAAATTTTTTTGCTTTTAAAACAATCTCTTTTTTCTCTTCAGGATTCAAAATCATTTTTTTCTCATGAGATAGTTCTTCTTTTTTATAGAAATTCATGCTTTGTGCACCACCATGAACACGTTTCAACTTCCCGGTTTTTTCTAATTCACCTAAATCTCTGCGAATCGTCATGTCTGAAACGTTTAATTTGGCCATCAATTCATTTACATCAACTACCCCGTTGATATTCACCAATTCTAGTATTTTATTTAGCCTTTCTTCTTTTAACATTTTTCGTAAACGCTCCTTTTATTAAGATTGTATAACACAATCATAGAACATGAGGTGTTTTAAATCAACAAAAACAAACACATCATAAAATAAAGTTTGTGAAAATTCTTTTATTTGCTTGATTATGTTTACAAATGTTTGTTTATGGATTATAATAAACAAGTAAAGTGGTGGAATTAGTGAATCAAAACAAAAATGTTCATCTTCATTTGAAGTAAATCATTTCTGTATAGGCCGCTTTATTAGTTTTAGGATTAGTAAAAGAGAATTTATTTTGTGGTACATGGTCATTTAGAAGTTTTAGTGCAATTTTAGTAACAATGATCCACTACATCTTTTAGCTACTAGTCATTACAACATGCTTATCCGTACAGTACTAAAAAATGTATGATCCGAGAATTAGAAAAAATTTTGGGAGGAAATTCAGTATGAATAGAGAAGAAGTTGCAATGATTGGTTTTGAGGTAGTTGCTTTCGCAGGAGAAGCTAGGTCTAAATTAATGGAAGCGCTAAACTATGCAGAACAGAAGAATTTTGAGTTAGCAGATCAGTTAGTTGAAGAGGCGAATAATAGCTTGATCGAAGCGCATAAATCACAAACGCAGATGTTAGCAGCAGAAGCAAGTGGTGAAAATATTGAGGTAGGCTTCATCATGGTCCATGCGCAAGATCACCTGATGACGACAATGTTGCTAAAAGATACGATTAAACATTTATTTAATATTTATAAAAAATAGGGAGATGAGATTTTTATGAATAAGTTAGTTGTGCAGATTGAAAAAATGAAACCGTTTTTTCAGAGGATTTCTAATAATCCTTATTTGCGAGCGATACGTGATGGATTTATTAGTTTGATTCCAGTGATTCTTTTCTCCAGTATCTTTTTACTAGTCGCTTATGTTCCCAATATTTTTGGTTTCTACTGGAGTTCCTCAGTCGAAACTAATTTAATGAAAGCGTACAACAGTTCCATGGGATTGTTGGGGATGCTGATGGCTGCCACAGTCGCAAAAAGTTTAACTGATAACTTTAATAGTGATTTACCAAAAACGAATCAAATCAATAGTGTTTCCACAATGATTGCCGCGATTATTGGTTTCGTTTTGATAGGGGTAGATCCAATAGAAGCCGGTTTTGCTTCAGAGTATATGGGAACTAAGGGCTTGTTGACAGCTTTTGTGGTTGGTTTTATTGTTCCTAATGTCTATCGTTTCTGCATAAAGAAGAATATTACGGTCAAAATGCCAGAGGAAGTTCCAGGTAATATTTCACAGACATTCAAAGATCTTATTCCTATTACGATTTCAGTTTTTATTTTTTGGTTGTTTGATTTAGGATTTCGTAGCTTAATGGATGTTGGTTTCTCAGAAAAAATCATCGAAGTATTCCAACCGATTTTTAGTGCCGCTGATGGTTACTTAGGTTTAGCACTCATTTTTGGTGCAATGGCCTTCTTCTGGTTTGTTGGTATTCACGGTCCGTCAATTGTAGAGCCAGCAGTTGCTGCCATTTATATTACGAATGTAGAAATGAACCTACAAGCATTTCAAAATGGGGAACAAGCGACGCGTGTTTTATCACAAGGCGTGCAATACTTTGTTGCAACACTTGGAGGGACAGGTGCAACGTTAGTGATCACATTGATGTTTGCTTTCTTAGCTAAGTCCAAACAAATGAAAACAATCGGGCGTGCGTCATCTGTACCAGTATTATTTGGGGTCAATGAACCGATTTTGTTCGGCGCCCCTATCGTTTTGAATCCTGTCTTTTTTATTCCTTTCATCACAGCACCAATTGTAAATGTTTGGTTGTTTAAATTCTTTATTGATGTATTGGGAATGAACGGGTTTATTTATAACTTACCGTGGACAACACCGGCTCCTGTAGGGCTGATTTTAGGAACAGGTTTCGCTGGCTTTGCTTTTGTTTTGATGCCACTGTTACTGATTGTTGACTTTATTATCTATTATCCATTCTTTAAAGTTTATGATAATGATTGCTTGAAAAAAGAAGAAGCACAGAAAATCGAGCAAGAGAGTATGGTAAATGATAAAAAAGACGAAGTGGTCATTGAATTACCTACGGATACATCAAAGAAGAACGTTTTAGTTCTGTGTGCAAATGGTGCCACTAGTTCAATGTTAGCAAATGCAATAAAAAAAGGAGCAGGTTTAGAAGGTATTGATCTTGACTCCACAGCAATGGCGTACGGGCAGCACAAAGATGTTATTGGAGATTTTGATTTGATCGTCTTGGCTCCTCAAATGGCTTCAATGTTAAAAGAATTAGAGAAAGATACTGAAAACTATTCAACCAAGGCAGTTTCAACTTCCGGCGCAGAGTATGTTTCTTTAGCAAGAGAACCAAAAGAAGCAGTGCGCTTTGTCTTTAAAAGTATCGATTGATCATTAGGAGGAACAACAATGAAGAGATTTCCAGACGATTTTGTTTTTGGCGCAGCAACCGCTGCATTCCAAGCGGAAGGAGCGATTACTGAGGGCGGCAAAGGAGAAACTTATTGGGAGAAATATCTAGCCGACCAAGGGGCGTTTGATCCAAGTCAAGCGAGTGACTTTTATCATAAGTATCCAGTCGACCTACAGCTAGCAAAGGAATTTGGTATCAATGGGATCCGAATTTCTATTGCTTGGTCAAGGATTTTTCCTGAGGGTGTAGGTGAACCTAACCAAGAGGGTGTCGACTTTTACCATCGCTTAATCGACGAGTGTCGGAAAAAGAATGTTGAACCGTTTGTGACCTTGCATCATTTTGATACACCTTATGTGCTTTATAAAAAAGGGGATTGGCTTTCAAAGGAAATGGTCGATGCGTATGTAAATTTTGCACGCTTTTGTTTCGAAGAATATGGCGATAAGATTCGTTATTGGATCACGATCAATGAACCATGGTCAGTTGTGGCAGGGCAATATATCATCGGCCATTTCCCACCTAATATCAAATATGATTTACCCAAAGCCATCCAATCAATGCACAATATGATGGTTGGACACGCGAGAGTCGTTCAAGCTTTTAAGGAGAAACAAATAGATGGTGAGATCGGGATCGTGCATATTTTAGAGTCAAAGTATCCAATCACCGATACAGCAGAAAATAAAAAAGCAGCGATGTATGAAAACATTTTAGCAAATCAGTTCTTATTAGATGCTACGCTTAAAGGGGAATATACACCGGAAACCCTGTCCGTTATCCATTCGATTTTAGAAGAGAATAATGGTGAATTAGTGATCGATGATGAAGAGGCGCTTTTATTGAAATCCGCCGCGTCAGCAATTGATTTCTTAGGTATCAATTACTATGCTAGTCACTTCCTACAAGAATACAATGGAGAATCTCAAATCTTGCATAATGGGACTGGAGAGAAGGGGAGTAGTATTTTTGCGCTGAAAGGAGTCGGTGAACGAGTAAATAATCCTGAAATTCCGACAACTGACTGGGATTGGCCAATCTACCCTCAAGGATTAGAAGATATGCTTACCTACATCAAAGAACGTTATCCCAATTACAAAAAAATATATATTGCAGAAAATGGTTTGGGTGATAAAGATATATTAGAAGGTGACACGGTAGTCGATACGAATCGGATCGACTATGTACGTCTACACTTACAATCAATCTTGAATTGTTTGGATAAGGACATCAATATCTCCGGTTACTTTATCTGGTCATTAATGGATGTATTCTCATGGACAAATGGTTACAATAAACGTTATGGATTATTCTATGTTGATTTTGCGACACAAGAACGTTATCCAAAGGAAAGTGCCTTTTGGTATAAAAAAATTAGTGAGGAAAGAATTCTGTCCTAGGGATACTGTAAGAGGGGCGAGTGAAATAGACTTTGGATAGTTATAAAGCAGGAAAAAAATATTGATTAGGCATATTTTTTCCTGGCTTTGTTTGAATACTACTATTAGGAGATATGCTATAACATACTCTAAAAAGTCAAAAGTTTTAATGATTACCACTATCTAATCTTAGTCGAGAAGATAGTGGTCTTTTTTTATTTCAGGATGAAAGGAATCAATATTTCGAAAAGTAAATTAGTCTGATAACAAAAATTACTAATAAAATGAACGAAAAAGCAAAAATGAAATCATTAAATGAACTTTAAAAGGTAATAGATTTTGGGCTATCCTACTTTTTTTATACACTAAAATGGTGTATAATAGGTGTATGGTTAGGAGGGATTACATGTCAACAAAAGAAAGATTGAATGTTAATTTGGATTCTGAGTTAAAGAAAAATACAGCAGAAACATTAGAAACATTGGGACTTGATTTTACAACTGCCATTAATATCTATTTTAAACAAATAGTAAGCAAACAAAAAATTCCTTTTGAAATATCCGCTCAAAAATATTTCTCTGCCGAAGAAGTTATGGGGGAAAATTGGAGAGAAGACCTAGATAGCGTTGAGGACGAATGGGAATGAGTTACAAAATAAAGTATACTCCTGCTTCAAAAAAAGATTATGACAAACTCGACAATAGTCAAAAATTGCAAGTAAGGAAGTCTTTAAAAAAAATTGAGGAGTTTGGATTAGACATTGGACAACCTCTTAAAGGAAAACTAGTAGATTGCAAAAAAATGAAGCATAAAAAATTAGGATTACGAGTGATATACAAACAATCTGATTTAGGTATTGAAATAATTGAAATTGTAGTGATTGGTAAACGGGAAGAAAAAGAAGTCTACAGGGAAGCTGAAAAAAGATTAGGTAGATAGAAGATTATTATTTTAAAAAGGGATCAAAAACTTAAAGTTTTTGATTCTTTTTTTAGATGGTTCTACTGATAAATGAATAGCATAGTATGCTTTTATATAATGGGAGAATGGTACTATTTTCGTTATTTACTCCAACTTTCATTCAGTTGATTTGATAGGGTGCTAGTTATTTAAGAATAATTTTTTTAAAAGGGGACTACTTGTATGTTTTTTTCTCTAATATAGTACGGATATAGAACTCACCTATGAAAATGAAGGTAAGTTGAAAGAATCTAACTTATTGAAAAGCAGTTTGTCAAGTGACGGGAAAGTTCTTTGGTATTTTGATTTTATTGGGTATGATGAGCAAGATGTATTAAGTGTTCAAATTGATGGAAAAGATGTCATTATATTGAAAAAATAGGTGAGTGAACTAAAATTTTTTTACAAAGCACTATTTTTCTATAAAAATAGTGAACACAAGAATTAGATTTTTTGTTTCACTTTCAAGGACAGCTTTTTCCTAAAAATAAAGAAAAAAAGGCTCTATAATAAAGTGGA
>NZ_JAFLWG010000056.1:0-1486 GCF_017316315.1 Enterococcus sp. DIV1298c
TGATTCGTCAGCCCACTTTTTCTTTTTGGGTATTAAAAAACATATCGTTCTCTAGTATGATTAAATCACCACAAAATAAACAACTGAGAGGACGATATGCTCTATGGAAAATTCTATCAAAAAAATGCTCCGATTAACAGATAAATATTTAACCATCCAAGATGTTTCTTACGAAACGTTCCATCAAACCAATACTTTAGTTATTGACGCAGTGTTAGCTCCTCCTACTTCTGCTTGTTTGACTTGTGGCTCTGCCGTGAGAGATTCGAAGGGGAAAACGGTCATTGTCAAAAATGGCAAGAAAATGACCTGCATTCGTTTCGATCAATTCAACCATTTACCGCTAATCATGCGGCTGAAGAAACAACGTTATCACTGTAGAAACTGCCATACCCATTGGACAGCCCAAAGCTATTTTGTTCGGCCAAATCATTCGATTGCCGAGCATGTAAAAATGAAAATCATTGCTTTACTCACCGAAAAGGTCTCCTTATCTTTTATCGCAAAGCATTGCCAGGTGTCTATTCCAACGGTGACGCGTATTTTGAAGTCGTTAAAAACCTATTTACCAAAACAAGCCAAGCGCCACCTGCCCAAAGTATTGATGGTCGATGAATTTCGTTCCCATGTATCCTCAGAAGATAAGATGAGTTTTATTTGTGCCGATGGGGAAACCGGGCAATTAGTTGATATCTTACCCACTCGAAAATTGTCTCGGTTGACCACTTATTTCCAGACATGTGTGAATCCATCTGACGTCGACTATTTAGTTACTGATATGAATGCGGCGTATTTTCAACTAACAAAAAAAGTATTTCCTCATGCCAAACTGGTCATTGATCGTTTTCATGTGGTCAAACACATGAATCAAGCGTTCCAAGATTTTCGTGTCCGTGAAATGAAACGCCTGATTGCTTCGGGCAATCGGACAATGCCAAGGAAATTAAAAAGCCATTGGCGCTTACTCACCAAAAATCGGAAGAATATCAACCACACAGAATATAAAACTTGGCGTAGCTTTCGTGCCCCAAAGTATCCTTACCTGACAGAAGCCATGGTGCTTGACCGTTTATTAAGTGCTTCAACTGCCTTGAAAGTCGCCTATCAAGCGTTCCATGAACTAGCGGATGCCTTTCGTGACAAAGACCACGAGTCATTTTTCACTCTCTTGCATCAGTTACCAGAAACATTAGATAAAGAATTTCGGCTAAAACTACAAAATCTTCTGAGCTATGAAGAAGGGATTCGTCATTCTTTGATTTATCCTTACTCTAATGGGAAAATTGAAGCAAAAAACACCCACATCAAAACACTCAAACGAGTGTCTTATGGCTTTAAATCATTTGAGAACATGCGCATCCGAATCTTTTTGACGAATCAAGTCATTCACGTCAAATAACGAAGAAAATCCGGAGAAGAAGTGTTCACTTCTTCTTCCGGATTTCACTTGATTGCACTCATCAGTCCTTATTGACAAAGAGCCAGT
>NZ_JAFLWG010000057.1:0-29250 GCF_017316315.1 Enterococcus sp. DIV1298c
CAATTATTAGTTTACTGTCAAGTTAATTATAGCAAATTTTACATTAAAATTGTATGAGTTTTTTATAAAACATGCTCAAAAACACTTAATCTATTGAATTAAATATCTTCAAACATTTCTTTTCTTCGTCTATCATTTTTGAATAAAATCACCTGTTATCTAACTTATTTCTTGCTTATTTTTTTGTAAATAGTTATAAAAAAACTCAATAATGTTATTTTATTTACAAATTTTAATTTACAATCACTTGCTATTTTCTATCTTAATTGATTATTTTGATCGAAAAAGTAAAACAAATGATTGCTCCTATATTTATAACAATTCACTTTTTTTCCAAAAACTCACAGAAAAATAAGCAACAAGATACGAAAACATCTACAGTTTCCTTATCTCGTTGCTTATTTATTTTAGCTAAGGCTTCGATAAAATTGCTTTAACTTTTCTTTTTCTTCTTTTGTTAAATCTCGTGCACGCTTGCCTTTCATTGCCCCTTCGATACCATAAAGCATTTGTAGACATGCGCCACTGTCCACCTTTTGTCGAATCTCAAAGAATAATTGTTCCGTCCCTTTTTCTTTGAGTTGTTCTTCCGTCGTCACACCAATCGTTCGTAAATTTTCTTCAAGCACTTTCCCGATATTCGGTAGATTTCCTAATTCTGTCATAGAATCCTCCTTCATAAGTTTGGTTTTTATATGTTGCATAATAACTGAGCTTGATCATTCGTTTTTCTTTAGTATAGCATTTTGTGAAATGCGATACCCTTCATTTAAGGACATTATTGAGAATTAATAAAGTAAGCTGTTACTATTATCCGTTCAATGATAGGCAAGTTCTGCAAAACTTGATTCTTTATTTTTTTTCAGATATGATTAACTAGTAACCGAATATGATTTTGTTTGCGGGGGGACGTTATTGCGTTGAGAAGGTAAAACCTGACCCTTTGAACCTGTTGGTTGATACCAGCGTAGGGAGCAAATGTCCTTTTTGTTGATGCGAAATCGAAACAATCAAGGCATTCTTCTATACTGGAAGAATGTCTTTTTTTCTATTTTAAGGAGGAACCTGATGAAGAAAGTACTAAGTATTGCCGGTTCAGATTGTAGCGGTGGCGCCGGTATCCAAGCCGATTTAAAAACATTTGCCGCTCATGGTGTTTACGGCATGTCGGTGGTCACCTCAGTCGTTGCTGAAAATACCGCTCGTGTGATTTCATATCAAGACATCTCACCGACGATCATCAACGAACAAATGACAGCTGTTTTTGAAGATATCTACCCAGACGCTGTCAAAATCGGGATGTTGTCTTGTGCAGATACCATGTTAGCTGTCGCTGATAGTCTTAAAGAATGGCAACCTAAACATGTGGTTTTAGATCCTGTGATGTATGCGAAAAACGGGAACGCACTGATGGAGCCTAAAGCGATCGACACATTGATTGCAGAGGTCTTACCATTGGCAACATTGATCACACCAAATATTCCAGAAGCAGAAAAAATCGTGAATCGTTCGATTTCTTCAGTGAAAGAAATGGAGCGAGCAGCAAAAGCCATTCATGAAATAAGTCAGAGTGCTGTTCTGATCAAAGGCGGTCATCGTTCAGGTGAAGCTACTGATGTCTTGTTTGATGGGGAAAACCTTTATTCCTATAGTTCAGCACGCATCCCCACAAAAAATACTCACGGAACTGGTTGTACCTTCTCTTCTGCAATCGCTTCACAACTTGCCTTGGGTGCAACATTAGAACAAGCAGTTTCAAAGGCCAAAAAATATATCACCATGGCGATCGAGCATTCACTAGAATTGGGCAAAGGACATGGTCCGACCAATCATTTTTATTCGCTTTATCGCAATGGCTTAAAGGAGGAGCAAAACGAATGAACACATTTTTAGAAACAGCTGTAGAGACGGTACGTACGAACAATCCTTTGGTCCACCATATTACCAACTATGTGACTGTCAACGATTGTGCAAATTTGACACTTGCAATCGGTGGCTCACCGATCATGGCGGATGAAGTGCTGGAAGTGATGGAAATCACAGGGATGTCACAAGCATTGGTACTAAACATGGGAACGTTGAACGAACGTACGGTAAATTCCATGCTTTTAGCTGGACAAACAGCTAATAAAAAAGGGATTCCAATCATTTTTGATCCCGTTGGCGCAGGCGCATCTGACTTCCGTAATGAAACAGCCAGATCGATCATTAATATGCTGAATTGTGCCGTGATACGTGGTAATATTTCAGAAATCCGCTTCTTAGCCGGAATCACAAGTTCCACAAAAGGTGTCGATGCCTCGGCGAGTGATACAAGCTCGATTGAAGAAGCGCAACTGATTGCAGATCAATTAGCAACAGCGCATGAATGTATCGTAGTGATCACTGGTGCTGTTGATGTGATTTCTGACGGACGACGAAACATCTTAGTGCATAATGGTTGTGCTGAAATGAGTAGGATCACTGGTACCGGTTGTATGCTCACCTCCTTGATTGGTAGCTTTTGTGGTAGTTTCCCCGATCAACTCTTCTATGCAGCCACTACAGCTGTTTTAGCAATGGGCATTGCAGGAGAACTTGCTTTCGAACAAACAACAGGTACCGGAAGCTTTCGTGTCGCGTTGATCGATGAGATCAGTCGTATCGACCAACAAACATTGACCCAACGAGGAAATTATGTTGAAAAATGACATCGATTATCGTTTGTATCTCGTCACAGATCAGTCACTGCTAAAATCACATACACTTCAAGAAGCAGTGAAACAAGCACTTGATGGAGGAATCACCGTCTTACAGTTGCGGGAAAAAGCAGCCAGCTCACGTGACTTTTTTGAAGAGGCTCATCGTCTCAAAGAATTGACAGATTACTATGGAGTTCCGTTGATCATCAATGATCGCGTAGATATTGCATTAGCTTGTGATGCAGATGGTGTACATGTTGGTCAAACAGATTTACCTGTTGCTATGGTGAGAAAAATGATCGGACCTGAAAAAATCATCGGTGCTTCCGTTCAGACCGTTGAACAGGCGATTTTAGCGGAAAAAGCCGGTGCGGATTACTTAGGTGTAGGTGCGATGTTCCCCACCTCTACCAAGTCAGATGCAATTGAAGTAACAAAAACTGAACTAAAAAATATTCTTCAAAATGTTTCGATTCCTGTTGTTTTGATCGGTGGACTCAACGAACGGACGATTGCAGCATTCAAGGACTTCCCGATCCAAGGTTTTGCCGTTGTTTCAGCGATCTTGGCAAAGCAAGAAATCAAAAAAGCAACTCAAGAACTTTTCACCCAAATCAACAAATTCATCAAATAATAAAACAAAAAAAGCAATCTGCGTAAACGTTCATATACATTTACACAGATTGCTTTTTACCTTGTGACTCATTTCAAACTTTTCAAATGATTTTCAACGAGATAAGCCGTTTCTTCAATCGATTTATCCGATACATCGATCACAAAATTGCCATAGCGATCGAAAATCTCTTGGGAGTATTCCAATTCTTTATTGATCGTTTCTAAATTATTGTAGCTAGACGTTTGATGTAATCCTAAAGAATCTAAGCGATTGCTACGAATTCTCACTAGATTTTCTGGATGGCAGATCAAGCCGACGATTTTCTTTTTGTCTACTTCTTCTAATACTTTTGGTAAAGGGACTTCAGGAATCAACGGAAGATTTGACACTTTATAGCCTTTATTTGCCAAATACATACTCAACGGCGTTTTTGATGTTCGAGAAACGCCAAGAAGGACGACATCCGAATCTAAGAACCCTTTTGGATCTTTTCCATCGTCATATTTAACCGCAAATTCGATGGCAGAGATCCGGTTGAAGTACTCTGTATCTAATTTATGGACAGCCCCTGGTTCTTCAATCGGTTGCATTCCTGTTTTTGCATGGATGATCTCAAATAACGGATGCATCAAATCGATATAGAGTAAGCCTGTTTTTTTACTGAAAGCTTTGGCAGCTTCTGATAATTCCAGATTCACTAGTGTGCTGATCACGATCGCTTTATCACGCAATGCATCGGCTAAGATAGGTAACAGTTCTTCTTTCTTGTTCACAAAAGGAAATTTATAGTTATTATTGAATACCAAATTAGGATACTGGACCATCACAGCAGATAACAATTTTTGCGATGTTTCACCTAGTGAATCTGAGATAGAATAAACATTGACTTCATTTTTCATGTAAAAATCCCCCTATCGATTTCGTTCAGCATTCCTCGCTTGCTGAGTAATAAAATTCAATACTTTTGATTTAGTGATCTTCCCGATTACTTTGCTTTCATCCGCTTCATCGACAACGGGTAGAGAGTCTACTTCAAAATCTTGAAGAATCGTTGCTGCTTCCAATATATCGGTATGCTTCGTACAAGTTTTGATGTGCGGTGTCCGAGTCATACAAAGAGCGACAGGTGTGTGATCGATCTCTGTATTCAGTGAAGCACGCAATAAATCTTTTCGCGACAATACGCCGACCAATTGTTTGTTTTCATCAATGACATAAATCGAGCCGACATCATACACGAACAACGTTGTGATTGCATCTCGGATCGAAGTATTCAAATCGATCAGTAAAGGCGGTACCATGACCTCACTCACTTTTACTGTGAACGTTTTAAAGAAAAAAAGCGTTTCTAAGTCTGAGCCAGTGTAGGTATAGCCGATCTTGGGCGTTGCTTCAAGTATACCGGCCATCGTTAAAAAAGATAAATCCGACCGTAATGTCGCTCTGGATACGTCTAAGAGTTCAGAAATTTTTTCTCCACTGACAGGTTGTGTTTTTTTGACGATCTCAATGACTTTTTTTTGTCGTTCACTTAATTTCATCTTAGCCTTTTCCTCCCTCCTTCGTTTACATTATTTATTATACACATATATAAAGCGATTTCAAAATAAATTTGCGTTTTATTTTTCTAATTGACAGATATATATGAGTCATATTAAGATGTATTTATACAAAATATGACTCACATTAAATCAATGGAGGCTCATCTCATGGAAAAATGGATTTATGATTTTAGTGAAGGTAGAAGTAAAGATAAAGCATTATTAGGTGGAAAAGGTGCAAATCTAGCTGAAATGACACACTTAGGCTTGCCTGTTCCTTCTGGCTTTACTTTGACTACGGAAAGTTGTATGCGCTATCTTAATGATGCTACTTTCTTTGAAAAACATTTGGCAACAGAGCTTCGAACAGCGATCAAACGCTTGGAAGTTGAAACCAACAAAACATTTGGGAGCGACGAGGACTTATTATTAGTTTCAGTCAGAAGCGGTGCCGTCTTTTCTATGCCTGGTATGATGGATACGATTCTTAATCTAGGGTTGAATGATTCACGTGTCCGGACGCTCGCAGAACAAACCAATTTATCCTTTGCATACGACTGCTATCGTCGTTTGTTACAAATGTTTGGCGACGTTGTTTATGGTATCCACAAAGAAAGCTTCAATGTTTTACTGATAGAAGCAGAAAAAGCAAACAATAAATCTGTCGCTGATTTCAACGAACAACAACAAGTATCTTTGATCGAAAAATATAAAGAATTATTTAGTAAACATAAAAAAGTATTTCCTCAACAGCCAATGGATCAGTTGAAAGAAGCGATCCAAGCCGTCTTTCATTCTTGGAATAATCCACGAGCGAATGTTTACCGTGAGTTACATGGTATCGCCCATGATTTAGGAACAGCGGTCAACGTTCAGGAGATGGTTTTTGGCAATAGCGGAAATGAAAGCGGTACAGGCGTCGTATTCACTCGGAATCCGTCAACTGGTGAGAATCAGCTCTTTGGTGAGTTTCTTTTGGATGCCCAAGGAGAAGACGTGGTGGCTGGTATTCGTACACCACAACCGATCCAAGAATTAAGTGAGCGCCTGCCAGATGTTTATCAAGACTTCTTGCACTACGCACAAATGCTAGAAACACATTACAAAGACATGCAGGATATTGAATTTACGGTGGAAAATGGTAAACTATTTATTTTACAAACGAGAAATGGCAAGCGGACAGCGAAAGCTGCTTTAAAGATCGCGACTGATTTAGTTGCGGAAAAGAAACTTACAAAAGAAGAAGCTTTGATGCGCGTGGAACCAGAAATGATCGATCAACTGATCCATCCAATTTTTGAACCCACTGCCCTCAAACAAGCAACCGCTTTTGCACAAGGTTTACCAGCTAGTCCAGGCGCCGCAACGGGTGAGATCGTCTTCACCGCAGAAAAAGCAAAAGAACGACATGAACTAGGAAGTAAAGTCATCTTAGTTCGGCAAGAAACCTCACCGGAAGATATCGAAGGAATGATCGTGAGTGAAGCAATCGTCACTAGTCGTGGTGGGATGACCTCTCATGCTGCTGTAGTTGCCCGAGGGATGGGTACTTGTTGTGTAACAGGTTCAGAGACCTTGACGATCGACGAAGAAACAAAAACTGTCATAACGAAAGACGTTCGACTAACCGAAGGCGACATCCTCTCGGTCAACGGCAATACCGGCGAGATTTATTTAGGGGAGCTTCCGACAGTCGTTGCAGAAAACAATCAAGATCTAGCTTTATTTTTATCCTGGGCCAATGAAGTTGCCGATTTGGACGTACGTGCCAATGCTGAAACATTAACTGATTTACGAACAGCTCTTGATTTTGGTGCTACAGGAATTGGTTTAGCACGGACTGAGCATATGTTTTTTGGAGAAGAACGTATTTTAGAAATGCGTCGTTTGATTTTAGCTGATAATACCCAAGAAATGACAACCGCTTTGACAAAGTTATTAGCATTCCAAGAAGATGATTTTTATCAGATGTTCCAAACGATGCAAGAGAAACCAATGGTCATTCGTTTACTTGACCCACCGATGCATGAGTTTCTCCCCCATGATCCGCAAGACATTCAACTTTTAGCAGAAAAATTGGGTCAGCCAGTCAATGAATTAACAACTAAAATCGAAGCCTTGAAAGAAACCAATCCAATGTTAGGGCATCGAGGGTGCCGACTAGGGATCACTACGCCTGAGATCTACCAGATGCAAGTCAAAGCGATCATGCAAAGTGCCATTCGCTTAAGACAAGAAGGTATACCAGTTATCCCAGAGATTATGATCCCGTTGATTGCTGAAAAAGAAGAGCTATTGCATCTCAAAACGCTGTTGATCGAAACGATTGAAGCAACTTTCAACTCACAAAATAGTTCACCGTTTCCATATCAGATCGGTACGATGATCGAATTACCTCGCGCTTGTTTGATTGCTGATCAATTAGCAGAACAGGCTGATTTCTTCAGTTTTGGTACAAATGATCTCACCCAAATGACCTACGGCTTTTCTCGTGATGATATCGGAAAATTCATCAATCGTTACCAAGAAAAAGCAATCATGACACAAGATCCGTTCCAACATTTGGATCAACAAGGGGTTGGTCAATTAATCAAACTCGCTGTCTCGAATGCTCGACGAATCAAACCAGAGCTATCGATCGGCATTTGTGGAGAAGTTGGCGGAGACCCACAGTCCATTCCATTCTTTCAAGCGATCGGAATCGACTATGTCTCTTGCTCCCCTTACCGAATCCCCGCTGCTCGATTAGCCGTAGCACAGGCTGCGATCCGTAGTCGTCGATCTTAACGATTTGTTTCTTTATATTTGATAAAAAAGTAACCACAGCGAACGTTTAGGCTGTAGTTACTTTTTTCGATTAGATTATTTAGCATGAGCGATTTTTTGCTAGTTTACCATTGTTTATTACTTGTTTGATTACGCAGTCAATTTACATACACTGATCCTTGAATTCATCGTTGATCTTCAATTCTTTAAACTATTTTGTAGAGGAATCTCTGAAATAAAATGTTTTATGAACATTACTCTAATACTTAAAACATTTGCAATTAAAACTAAGTAAAGTTAGGGGAAACACATTTTTCAATATCTTTCTCTCATTTTATTTTGCAGAATTTTAACCAGATTATTCCCTTAATATTAGGCACTCTCTTATCAAAAAAATGTCTCAAAATTTGTCCAACATTTTGACTAAACTCCACCGAAATATGCTATTTTTACTTACATCTCTCTTTGATGATTTACGTAAGGCTGAGATTTTTCATTCTTACATATATAATTATATCTAACACAACTTTTGTCACCAACAGACCGATAAGTATTAAGGTAATATTTGCAACAAATGAGTGGAAGAAGAACATATTATCTCGGCTCATCCACAACATCACCTTATCGATTTCAAATGTGTTGATTGGGAAGAGATACAGTATTTTATTTGGTACTCCTGATATAAAAACATGTGTCAGTGGTTGCGGAATGACAAAGACTCCTAACGAAATGGCTAAAGCACTAAACGGCGAACTACTCAAACTTGAAATCAACATAGTTACGCCAGCGATGAACAACAATCCTATTAAATGGAAAGCAACACCGAACATGTAACCTTGGAGCATATTCCATTCCAGTGGAAAATCAAAAACCTTCCAATCCAAGTTGGCTTGGATGCTCACATCCCACCCACTAAATCCATAATAAATGCCAAATATTATTAAAATTATTAATTGAACAATAAAGAAGGAAGCTATTGCCATACCTGTTCCAACTAGGATCTTAGATGTTGTCATTTTTGTTCTACCGTATCTTGTAGACAACAACAAAGGAACAATATTTTTTGAAGTATCATTCGCAAAGAGCATCGAGCAGAATAGAATAACAAATAGTGAAACTGGAACAAAAGCAGTGGCGGTGACATTAAACAAATCCGTCCAAGTCTTAAAATTCCCTATTTTGATTGGAAAGCTTACTTTTTTAAAACCCACATCTTCCATAGATAAAAGATTCACATCGTCAATGGTATACTTTTGACCATCCCTAATGGTATTCGTCATTTCAACATAAACATCTTGCTCCTCTTGATTTGTGAATGTATCTACCACTGACCATTGAAAATAATCAAATATTTGATTATTTTTTATTTTCTTATCCTGATAAATTTTCAAATAGTCTGATGTAATCTTTTTAATCTTTTGATCTGTCAACTCTCCCTGATACTCATCTGTAAAATCTAGATATCTTTCAATTGATTCCCTACCCGAAACATCAGTAATATTTTTAGCTCCCCTAAGTTGCGAATGATAAAAGCCAATATAAACTATTGCAAAAAGGCTCAATAACAGGACAAAGCCAGCTCCGATAAACGATTTATTTCTCAATATTTTTTCAATTTCAAATTTAAAAATCTGCATTAGTTTGATCATCCGTTCTAAAATAATATAAATACAAATCTTCCAAGTTTGCCTTCACATGGAAAGCATTATCATTTGGTTTTACGGCCGAAATTATTCTTAATAAGACACTATCATCTACATATTTTTGATTGCTTACAAGATATTTTTGATAATATGAATTAATCTCGTCAAGCGATGTTTTGACTTCCCACACACTGTTTTCGATATTAGCCATCAATTGAGTTACTATTCCTCTATCTTGAATCACACCTTTATTTAAAACCAACACTTCATTCGAAATATATTCCACATCAGATACAATGTGAGTAGATAAAATGATAATTTTATTCTCTGATAGGGAGCTGATTAGGTTTCTGAATCTCACTCGCTCTTTTGGATCTAATCCTACTGTTGGTTCATCAAGTATCAGAATTTCAGGATCATTAATCAACGCTTGGGCAATTCCTAATCTTTGTTTCATACCACCCGAATACTTCTTTATTTTTTTATTCTTTTGATCTGAGAGACCAACTAATTCAAGCAATTCCAAACATCGTCTTTTTGCTAGTTTTCCTCTCAATCCTTTTAATGCTGAGATATAAAGCATAAATGTTATCCCCGTAAAATCTGGATAATAACTGAAATCTTGTGGTAAGAAACCGAGAATAGATCTGAATGCTTCACTGTCTGCTGTTACATCCTTGCCGTTATATAAAATTTCTCCACCATCAGATTTAATCACTCCGCAAATCAACCTAAAAAGGGTTGTTTTTCCTGAACCATTGGCTCCAAGTAAACCATAAACCCCTGAATTTAGAGTCAGAGAAACATCATTTAAAGCTTTTATTTCATCGAATTTCTTAGTAATATTCTTTATTTCTAATTTCATATAAAATCACCTCCCATATTATGTTTCTTTAACATTTCGCTTATCAATGCAAAAAGTCCAATTAAAGTCCCCCCATAAATAATCGCCCAATAAGAAAGTGGCAAACTATAAATATTGAACATTCCTTCAATAATAATCGTTGCTGCCACTAGTACCCCTGAACTACTCCAAATCAATATGTTCGACAAGTTGTTTCGCATTAGAGTAAAAATCGAGAATAAAACAATACAGAAAATATTAAATGGCACGAGAAGATACAACACAAAATAAAAAAAAGAAATAGGGAATAACTGTTTACCCGCCATCGCAAGAATCACTATCAAAAGGAAGTCAAATAAACCAAAAATAAGCATTTTCATCGTTGTATGCTGCCTTAAATCATATTTAAACGTCTGCTCTAGCTCCCACATATTACTCGTGAAGCTTTTAAATAGCTCATCTGTAAAAAATATCACTGAAAATAGAACCATTACCGTTAGCCCTCTCAGAACATTCTCATAGCTCATTTCACCCTTTGAGAATATAAGAAACAAGGAGAATCCTATAAGTGTAAATTGAATACTCCACAATTTCCATCCCACAAACTTAATTGATGATAAAAATAAACCTAAATAAGATTTTCTTGAAATTTGGTTTTTAAGCATTTGTTTTTTTCCCAATTTCATTATTCTTTTTTTTGCTTCTTGGGTAGAAGTATCATTTTTCAGATAGTCTCTATTCAAAATAATATTCCTCCTTTTTCAGTATTCGTTTCATCTTGACTAGTCCCTGTTGAATCCTTGATTGCGCTGTTGGCACACTCGTTTTAGTTACTTGTGCTATTTCCTTAATTTTCATATCATAGAAAAATTTTAATATGATTGCTTCTCTTTGATATTCTGGAAGTTGGTCTAACGCACGCTGAATGATCCTACTTTGTTCATTTACAAAGTCAACGTTATAGTCCTGCTCATCTAACTCTTTATTGTAAGATTCATCAAATACTACTTCGTCAAAATCATTTTTCTTGCTGTAGCTATTACACGTATTCACAGCAATGGTGAAAAGATAATTGAAAAAACTTCCTGAGAATTTATAAGAATCGATACTACTTATTACTTTCAAAAACGTTTCTTGAGTCAAGTCCTCGGCTAATCCACTTTTCCCAAAAAATCTTCTTTTACAATAATTGAAAATTTTGTCATAATACTTCTCAACAAGTTTTTCCCAAGCGCCAACATCTCCTGACTTTATTTTCAGGATAATTAGATAGTCTTTGATCTTTCTCACCTACCTCTCTTTCAATCTATCAAGGAGTCAGAATCCGCTTGTATCTACTTTATTTTTGCAACTCTTACTTCTAAAACTGTTCTTCTTACCTTGCCATAACCCCAGGCAATAATGAGTGGAGTTATCACTCCAATCGCCGTACGAAATAAGCCGGTAAGAGGAGTAATCTCGTCATGCCATAAATTAAAAATTTGAATAGGCATCATGTGTAGCAAAAATACACTTTGACTATAAGGTTTCAACTTTTCAAAACCGCTGATTTTATTTTTCGAAATAACTAATAGCCCAAACAAACACATCGTCAATGGAATAGTGAAGTACATGAAGTTCTTATCAACTCCTTGATTTTGAAATACGATCATCCCCTCAAATAAGCCAATAAGAACTGTAAATACCAATCCATAGAAAAGTAACTTGAAGTGTTTTTCTAATCTACACTTATTATCCGCCAAAAAAAAGCCTATGATAACAAATAGTGGACTAAAAAATAAGCCGTTTCTTGTAGTTACAAACACACTGAAATATTTTTCCATGTATGAAACTATGAGAGGATTAGAAAAAAATGCTGAATATGTTTCAATAGAACCAATTGAAAAGAGCAGGAAACAAATGAAAAACATCCATCTATAACCTATTTTTTGAACCAAGTACTTCACAACAACTAACGAAAATACTAAGGCAGGAAAATACCACAAATGATAGAAGCTCCCACTATAAAAGAAGCTGACAACTAGTACTATGGGTAGTAATCCCCAATGAAGATGGACTGTCTGTTGTATTAACTGAATGCCAAGGGGTATGTAAAGTATAAATGTCATTGTATAGAGACGTACTATCTTTCTCAGCCACTTTTGGGAATACTCTTCTCTTTTGCTATTCAATCGAAAGAAGTACGCATTATTCACGAAGAAAAACGGAACCGCAATTCGACATACCATGCTTTTCACTACAAAATGCAATGTCGGATCACTAACGATCGTGCCAGAGTGAACAACCACAACACACACGGATGCAATGAACTGGGCAATGTATAGATTCTGATTTTTGTTCTTCATAACTTCTCCTTATAACCTTACTCTTACATCGGTAATTAACTACAAAACACAAAAAATCATTTAAAGATTAGAAAAATCTAATAAATTTAAACAACTACCGAATGAAAAAACTCTTTAATCGTTTCTCTCATTCGGTAGTTTCATTTTTATCTTAAGTAAACATCGCTCTGAACATTTGGTTTTGTTTTAACAGCTCAGAGTTTTCGGCAACGTTTGTGACCATTCCGTTTTCAATCACAATAGACTTTTCAAAGTGATTTAGCACCGACGAACTATGTGTAACACAAATCACTGTCATCTCCTTTAACTCTGACCGGATAAAATTGAAAATACGATCCTCAAAAATCTTATCAATGTTACTTGTAGATTCGATAATATAAAGGGTTTTACCTATTTCTAAAAATTTTCAATCTTTCTATACGTAAAATCACATTGAGTACAGACATTAAGAAAATTTCAGCCTCATTTTTGGATAATCCACTGAATGTCAAGCTTGGTATACTTTATTCACCGAAGAGCTCTTTACCGAGGCATTGACGCCAAAAGTAACGTTAGTGTCAGAGATAAACTGTTCCATATCTAGCGCTAAGATTATTTGATTGGATGGTATGATTTTAAACATAAGGTATACTCTTTTTAATTAGATTGCGTCACTTTAATCATACAAGGTTGTGTGCTTTTTTATGTTCCATAATTTTCCAAAAAAAGTAACCACAGCCAACGCAGCGAACGTTTAGGCTGTGGTTACTTTTTTAGAGTTAGACTATTTTATTTCTTTTTCCTTTTATTCTGGAGCTTCTCCTTTTCACGGATTCTCTTTTCTTGAAAGCTCAACTCTTTTTGTAATTTCAAATAGTTCATATAGCGATTTTCTGATAGTTCGCCACTCTCGATTGCTTGTTTGATTGCGCAGTCAGCTTCTTGATCATGTCGGCAATTCCTGAATCGACAATTGAAGGAGAGTTGAACAATATCCTCAAATTGGCTATCTAACTGCTCTTCTTGGAATGGTTGGAATTCTCGCATTCCTGGAGTGTCGATCAAAAATCCACCGGTTGGTAACGCAAGTAATTCTCTATGTGTCGTGGTATGGCGTCCTCTATCATCTTCTTTTCTGATTGCTGACACGTGCATGGTCTCATTCTGCACCAATCGATTGATGAGCGTTGATTTCCCTACACCCGAGGAACCAACGAGTGCGCCTGTTTGCCCGTCTGCTAATAAGTCTGCGATTTGTTGGATACCTTTATCATCGCCAAAACTAGTAACAATAATATCTGTCGTTAACGCATACAGTGGAACGAAATATAGATCGATCGTCGAACATAGGTCAGCTTTCGTAAGAATGATCACTGGTTTAGCGCCACTTTGTTTACCTGCGACTAAATAGCGTTCGATTCTTCGTAGATTAAAATCGTTATTTAAACTACTCACAATAAAAAGCCAATCGATATTCGTTGCGATGATTTGTTCATCGGAACGGTTGCCCGAGGTTTTTCTAGAAAATTTAGAGAATCGTTCTTCGACAAAATGAATGATGCCTTTATTATCCGGTAATAGTTGGAATTTCACCCAATCACCAACAACCGGTAATTCACTTTGCGAAGCCGCTTGGTGTCTCAGTGAACCCGACAATTTTGCTGAAATTTCTTCATCATTACTCAGAATATGGTAGGTACTTCCATAACTAACTGTAATCCTACCACGAGTAAGTGAAGCATGATGTTTGTTTGATGTCATATTGATACTCCTTTGATAGTTAGAAATAAAAAAAACTTTATGACCCGCTCATTTGCGAATCACAAAGTTATCAACATTCCATCACTATCGTTAGCATTTACGATCAATACTAGACAACTATCCATGGTGAGTATGATAAATTCAAGTTCACAAAGAGCTTCGGTTGGTTGATATTTTTTTTCATTATACTCACCTTCTTTCATTTGATTTCACTTTTACTATAGCATAGCTGGTACCACGGCGTAAACAGATTTCTAACGACAAAAAAAGAACCCTTGAAAATTCAAGGGTTCTTCCTCTGTCTGATAATAAGAAATTAACGACGGATTTCTTTGATACGAGCTGCTTTTCCGTGTAATGCACGTAAGTAGTACAATTTTGCACGACGTACTTTACCGTAACGGACAACTTCGATTTTCGCAACACGTGGTGTGTGCAATGGGAATGTACGCTCAACGCCTACACCGTTAGAAACTTTACGTACTGTATAAGTTTCGCTGATTCCAGCACCACGGCGTTTGATTACAACACCTTCAAATAACTGGATACGTTCACGAGTACCTTCGACAACTTTCGCGTGAACACGTACAGTGTCACCAGGGCGGAAAGCTGGGATGTCAGAACGTAGTTGTTCTTTTGTTAATTCTTCGATTAATGGATTCATTGTTTTCTTCTCCTTATTCCAAACATTCTTATGAGTAGTTTCTCACAGCGGAACATCGTAATAGTTAAGTGTTTTTACACTCACCATAGAATACTATCACATTGCACAGTGAGTGTAAAGAAAATTTTCGATTTTTGTGACACATCAAGCTTCTTCTTTTTTGATCTCAGAGAGCATTTTTTCCATTTGTGGGGTCATTTCGAGTTTTTCTAACATATCAGGTCGTCGTAGGTACGTCCGACGCAGGGATTCTTTTAGTTGCCATTCTTCAATCAATTTGTGATTGCCGTTGGTCAAGACTTCTGGCACCTTCATGTCTTTGAATTCTGCTGGTCTTGTATATTGTGGATGTTCAAGTAAACCAGTAGAATGAGAGTCGGTTTGTGCAGATGTTTGATTTCCTAACACATCAGGTAATAGACGAACAGTAGCATCGATCATGACCATTGCGCCTAGCTCGCCACCTGTCAGGACGTAATCACCTAGTGATACTTCATCCGTTACAAGTGAGCGGATGCGCTCATCATAGCCTTCGTAATGCCCACAAATAAAGATAAGGTGTTCTTCTTCAGAAAATTCTTCTGCCATTTTTTGGTTGAATGGTTTCCCTGCCGGATCAAGTAGAATCACCCGTTTTTTTGTTTCTGGATGTTTTTCCTCGATTGCTTTGATATTGTCATAGATCGGTTGGACTTTCAATAACATGCCTGCCCCACCACCATATGGATAATCATCAACCGTTTGATGTTTGTTATCCGAATACTCACGGAAATTTGATACATTGATTTCTAGCAATTCTTTTGCGACGGCTTTTCCAATGATCGATTCGCCCATCGGCCCTTCAAACATTCGTGGAAAAAGAGTCAATACGTCAATCTTCATCATCGATCAATCCTTCTAATAATGTCACACGGACCAAGCCATTTTCAACATCGACTTCTTGAACAACGGAATCGATATAAGGAATCAGTGCGTCTTTTTTCTTTGGTCGTTGGATGACCCAAACGTCATTTGCACCAGGCGATAAAATCTCTTTGATTTTTCCTAGTTCTTTTTCGTTTTCATCGATCACCTTTAGTCCAATGATTTCATGGTAATAATACTCATTTTCTGTCAGTTCGACCAAATCTTCCTTTGAGACACGTAAAATGCCATCGCGGTATTTTTCAACATCATTGATGGAAGGATGATTTTCAAAGCTGAGTAAATCAAAGTTTTTGTGTTTTCGATGGCTCTTGACCGTTAATTCTACGGGTGCTTTTCCTTCTTGGAAGAGTGTCAAGATTGATCCTTTTTTATAGCGTTCTTCAGGAAAATCTGTGGTTGAGATGACACGGACTTCGCCTTTGATTCCTTGAGTATTTACAATCTTGCCAACATTTAGATATTCAGTCAACTTTTGTCCTCATTTCTTTCATGATTCTTGTCACTCTGCTCATTCGTTCTTCTCTTGCTTTCAGTTCCAGAGTGCATCTACAGTTTCCTGTTTATTTTAGCATGCGGCACTCGGCAATTCTAGTCTTCTTTTATTGTTGTTCCATCGAAACAGCCATTTTTAGTGCATTCATTGAATCTTGGTTCGTGATCGTATAAACAGTGGTTGGTTTTTGCCAAATGATCCGCGTGTTTTGACTCGTCCCGTCGGTCATATTGATTTCAATGGTTCCGACCTTTTCTGGGGCTGGTAATCGTGCAGATTCTAAGTAAGTCACGATCTGTTTAGCCAAAGGAACGGGATCTTGCCCTTCTATATTGCTGGCACGTATGCGTAAACGCCAATTTCCTTCTTGCCATTCAAGAATCGAAGAACCAGCAGCGCCTTGTTGATAACCAACGATGTTATAGCCGAGATCGACTTGTCTGCCACCAGTATCGATCGTAAATGGCTGGATGGTATTCAGTGTTTCTTGGGAAGATGCGAAGCCATCTTGATAAAGATAAGAGGCGATTGGTTCTGCTTGATTCAATGATGCGTCATTCAACGGTAGTGCTTGCTCTGATTGATAGTATAAAACAGAAAAACCTTGTTTTGTCATGGTTGCTGCAATGTTCAAATGAGCTGACGCAGTTGGGATATCCTGCGGCATTGGTGTATCAGGATGTTCTTTTTTTAATTGCTCGAAGGCAGTTTGAGTCGAATTTTCTTGTGTACTTGTACTCGTTTCAGCTGACGAATCATTTGTCTCATTACTACTTGTGGAAGATGAACTCATTTCTTCATTTGAAGTACTTGCTTCTTCCTTTGAAGTACTTGTTTCTGTCGTACGAACACTTTCATTTGTTGTTTCTTGGGTCGTTTCTCTTGGTGCTTGACAAGCACCTAGTAAAGCGACTGCAAACAAACTGACCAAACCTATTTTTTTCATTAGAAACACACTCCTCTCTTACTATTAAGGATACGCTTTGTACCTATTTTTGCCAAATAAGACCTCTAAGGAATATAAAAAAAACTGTTTCGCAAAAACGAAACAGTTTATTCCTTATTGTCGATGATATTCAAACGCACTTTTTTCGGTGCGTTGATCCGTACTCCGTAAACGATCGTGCGGATTGCTTTTGCAACTCGCCCTTGTTTACCGATGATACGACCAATATCTTCGGGAGCCACCGTTAGATTATATTCGTAAAAATCTTGCGACTCAACGACTTCTAACTGGACCTGATCAGGATAAGTAACTAACGGACGAACGATTGTTAAGACTAATTCGCTTAAATCTTTCATATCCGGTCACCTTATTTCTTTGAGAATTTAGCTTCATGATGTTTTTTCATAACGCCTTCTTTTGAAAGGATGTTACGTACTGTATCTGAAGGTTGTGCACCTTTTGATAACCAGTCAAGTACTAAATCTTCTTTTAAAACTACTTCTGCAGGGTCTTTCAAAGGATTGTAAGTACCTACAGTTTCGATGAAACGTCCATCACGAGGAGAACGTGAATCAGCTACGACGATACGGTAAAAAGGACTCTTTTTAGAACCCATACGTTTTAAACGGATTTTAACTGCCATTATATATTTCCACCTCCATTGTTTTATTCACAAGATGTAGTGTACCAGTTTTTTTTTACCCTGTAAAGCTTTTTTTCTTTACAGTCTGATTTTTTTCAACTTTTATTGTTCCTTGATTTAGATAGCGAGTTTTTCAATTACTTCTATAGTGATAGAGAGATGATGGAGATTGCTTTCCTTATCCTTCCAAATAGCCGATTTCTTAACTATTTTCTTACTTAATCTCTCACAATAAATAACCTAAGTCTTTTTATTTGCTCGGTTTACTTATTTTTAGTAAGATAAATATAGAAAGTTTGAAGGAGGAATTGTTTTATGACAAAGAAAATTGGTTTTTTCATCGGAAGTTTAAGAAAAGATTCATACAATAAGAAAGTTGCAGAAACTTTTGCGGACTTATTACCGGAAGGATACGAGCCTGTATTTATAAAAATCGATGACCTTCCTTTTTATAACGAAGACATTGAAACACCTGAGCAAACACCTGCCGAATGGACACGTTTCCGTGAAGAGGTCAAAGATTTAGACGGCGTGATATTTGTGACTCCTGAGTATAATCGTTCCGTACCAGCTGTATTGAAAAACGCGTTGGATGTTGGTTCACGTCCTTATGGTCAAAGCGTTTGGGATAAAAAACCTGGGTTAGTAGTTACTGCTTCTCCTGGTGGCGTCGGTGGTTTTGGGGCAAATCATCATTTGCGTCAATCATTGGTCTTTTTAAATGTTCCAACATTACAACAACCAGAAGCGTATATCGGAAATATCACTAACTTACTTGATGAAGATGGCAACATTATCCAAGGAACTGTTGATTTCTTCCAAACGATTTTAGATGCGTATCTTGATTTCGCTGAAAAATTGAACGCTTGATATTTGCCTATTTTACAAGAAAACCACGAAACAGCTTTTAGTTTCGTGGTTTTTCTTTGTAAACAACGGCTATTTTTTCCGATAATGCAGTTCGATAAACTCACCAAAGCGTTTCGTGTCCACCAATTGATACCGCTGTACATAGTCTCCTTCTTGAAAAAGACGAATCCCTTTCCCAAGTAATACAGGAGCAATTTGAATGTACCATTCATCGATCAGTTGATGCTCAATGATCGGTTTAAGTAGACTTCCTCCACCAGCTACCCAGATCCTTTGTTCGCTAGATTCCTGCAATTCTTTGATAAAACGAACAGGATCTTCATGAACGACTGTCGCATCCTCTAACTGTAATTCTATATCTGTCGAAAATACATAATTATTTTTTTCTGGATAGATCTTGGCTGTATCTAAATATTTTTTTGCTTCTTCATAGGTTTTTCTGCCCATGATCGTCGTATCGATCGTTTGGTAGAATGCATCATAGGTCGTTTTCTCTCCTGTTGGCGTATCAAAGAGCCACTGCAAGTCATCGTTGCTTGTGGCTAAATAGCCATCCAGACTGATTGCACCATAAAAAATGACTTTAGACATACATGCTCCTCCTTTAAGGTTTGACTTCTCCGTGACGGAAACAAGTCACTAAATGATCGTTGATGATCCCTACTGCTTCTAAAAAGGCATAGATAGTCGTACTGCCAATAAATTTGAATCCCCGTTTTTTCAGGTCTTTGGCGATACGATCAGAAAGTTCGCTAGTGGTTGGCACTTCACTTTGGTCTTTGTAATTGCCGGTGACAACTTCACCATCCACAAAAGACCAGAGATAATCAGAAAAACTTTGTCCGGTTGCTTGCATTGCAAGTACTGCTTGTGCGTTAGTGATCGCGGCTTCGATTTTCCGACGATTACGAATGATGCCTTTATTATCCAGCAATTCTTCGATTTTGTTGTCATCGTATTTGGCAACTTTTTCAAGGTCAAACTGATCATAGGCTTCATCAAACGCATCACTTTTATTCAAAATTGTTTGCCAGCTAAGTCCTGCTTGGTTGATATCGAGCATCAATTTGCGGTATAGTCTTTGGTCATCGTATTCAGGTACGCCCCAAACTGTATCATGGTAGGTGCGCATGTTTTCAGTTGATTCACTCCATGGACATCGTTTCATCGATTTCATCTCCCTCTCTTTAACATCTTAAAACAGTGGATAAAAAAACTCCGAAGACAAAACTAGATACGTCTTCGAAGCTTTTTTCTACGTGGTCACCGATTATTTCTTTTTCTTCTTTTTCTTTTTGTTTTTCTTCATCATGCGATTCATCGCCATTTTTCCTAATTTCCCTTTGACACCTGTGCCAAACATTTGGTCCATGCCAGGAATGTTCATATCCCCTTTAGACATTTGTTGCATCATCTTACGGGATTCTTTGAACTGCTTGATCATGCGATTGACTTCAACGACGCTGTTTCCTGAACCAGCAGCGATTCTACGACGACGGCTTGGATTCAATAGATCTGGATTTTCACGTTCAGCAGGGGTCATTGAATAAACCATTGCTTTTTTACGTTCCACATCTTTTGGATCGACCTTGATGTTTTCGATCCCTGGCATTTGATTCATTCCCGGAATCATTTTTAGCAGGTCTTCGATTGGTCCCATGCCCATCACTTGATCTAACTGTTCGATGAAGTCATTGAAATCAAATGAGTTCTCGCGCATTTTTTGCGCAAGCTCTTCTGCTTTTTTCTCATCATAGTCTTGTTGCGCTTTTTCGATCAGCGTCAACATATCCCCCATACCAAGGATACGACTAGCCATTCGATCTGGATGGAAGACTTCTAGGTCAGTCAACTTCTCACCAGAACCGATGAATTTGATTGGCGCACCAGTAACGGAACGGATCGACAGCGCAGCACCCCCACGAGTATCCCCATCTAATTTTGTGATGACGACCCCAGTGATTCCTAACTGTTGATTGAAGCTATCCGCAACATTGACCGCATCTTGCCCGGTCATCGCATCGACGACAAGTAAGATTTCGTTTGGTTGCGTCAAGTCTTTGATTTGTTTCAATTCATCCATCAATGTTTCATCGATGTGTAAACGTCCGGCTGTATCGATCAAGACATAATCATTTTTCTTTTCTTTAGCGAGTTCCATCCCTTGGCGAACGATTTCTACTGGACTAACATCCGTACCCATATCAAACACAGGAACATCTAATTGTTGTCCTAAAACTTTCAATTGGTCGATCGCAGCAGGACGATACACGTCACCGGCAATCAATAAAGGGCGAGCATTTTCGTTTTTCTTCAAATAGTTCGCTAACTTACCAGTAAATGTAGTTTTCCCTGCCCCTTGTAAACCGGCCATCATGATGACTGTCGGGATCTTAGGCGATTTATTTAGTTCAACGGTTTCTGATCCTAAAGTGATTGTTAATTCTTCGTCAACGATTTTTACGATTTGTTGCGCTGGTGAAAGACTATCGAGTACTTCTGCACCGACAGCGCGTTCCCGCACACGTTTTGTAAAATCTTTGACGACTTGTAAGTTGACATCGGCTTCTAATAACGCAAGACGGATCTCGCGCATCATTTCCTTGACGTCAGCTTCAGAGACTTTTCCTTTTCTTCGTAACTTTGACATCGCCTGTTGCAGGCGTTCAGTTAAGCTTTCAAATGCCATATTTTTTTCATTCCTTTTTGTTATTCTTCGATTTCTTGGATCTTTTTGATATATCCTTGAAGCGTTTGGTCTTCAGGATACTGTTCATTGATATAGTTCGTCAATTCCGTCAACAACTGTTCACGAACGACATAATCAGAAAAAAGATGGAGTTTTTTTTCGTAATTCTCCAAGATCTTGCTCGTACGTTTGATATTATCATAGACTGCTTGACGACTGACTTCATATTCTTCAGCTATTTCTCCCAGTGAAAAATCATCTGCATAATATAATTCCATATAGTTCATCTGTTTTTCAGTCAACAGTGTCGAATAAAATTCAAAAAGAGCATTCATCCGATTGGTTTTTTCAATTTCCATTCAACTCACCTCGTTGATCCATCCACTCTTCTTCCGAGCAGACACTGATTTTTTGTTGGAGAAAATAGGCGGTGGCTACGCCAGTGCCTTCTTTCAACGTTCCAGAAAAAGTGCCGTCATAAATGCTTGTCGAACCGCAAGAAGGACTATTTGCTTTTAGGATCAACGTTGAGATCTGTTTTTCCTTGAGTCGTTGATAGGCTTTGATTGCCCCACTTTTATACACTTCGGTGACATCTTCACCAGAGACCGTCAAAACTTTTGCCCGCTGATGCCAAACATCAAATCCATCACCGCCAACGATTTCTGCTGGTTCTCTTGGAATGGGCAAGCCCCCTGCTACTTCGGGACAGATCATGATTGCTTGACCTTCTGCCACGAGTTTTTTTAATGCTGGGATCGCTTTATCTCGACCATCATAACGACACAAAACACCACCTAAACAAGCACTGATTCCGATCATCGTACGTTTTCTCCTTTAACTGAGCAAATTGCTTTTATATTATACCATTTATTTAGCTGGTTAAATAGTCCTTGACCCTGATTCTGTGCTAAAATAAAAGAGATGAAATTTATCAAAAGGAGAATTTATGAAAAAAGTATTAGTTGTCGATGACGAACCCTCAATTGTAACATTACTGACTTTCAATCTTGAAAAAGAAGGTTATAAAGTAACCAGTGCCGCTGATGGTCAAGAAGGTCTTGATCTTGCCCTGGAACATTCATATGATTTCATTATTTTAGATGTGATGCTCCCTTCGATCGACGGAATCGCGATCACTCAAAAACTCCGTCAAGAAAAAAATGAAACACCGATATTGATCCTGACCGCTAAAGATGACCAAGTCGATCGAATCATTGGACTTGAGATCGGCGCAGATGATTATTTGACAAAACCTTTCAGTCCACGCGAAGTCCTTGCACGGATGAAAGCAATCTTTCGTAGGATCGAACCACGAAAAACACAACCGGATGAAGCTGAACCAGAATATTTATCGATTGGACAGATCAGAGCTGATTTGACGAACTATCAAGTCACGATCGAGGATCAGCCAATCGAACTGACGCCAAAAGAATTTGAGCTGCTCGTTTATTTCATGAAACGCAAAGATCGAGTGATCGATCGAGATACATTATTAGATCGTATTTGGAATTTTGATTTCTCTGGACAAAGTCGGATCGTGGATGTCCATGTCAGCCATTTACGAGAAAAAATCGAGCGTGATCCGAAGCATCCAAAATATTTACTGACTGTTCGGGGCTTTGGTTATAAATTCCAGGAACCAAAACGATGAAAAGACAATGGAAAAAATTCTCCGAGCGCTTATTCTTTCTCCTCCTATTGCTTGGCTTATTTATTGGTGGATGGCAGATCATCTCCCATTATTTCCAACAACAGATCATTGAACAGCAAGAAAGTTATTTGACAAAAAAAGCCCAGCTCTTAGCACGTCAATTAGACGTTGATGACCCTACTTCCGCTAGTAATAAAACAGTATTGGAAGAATTCGTCCATCAATCCAACGAGCGGGTAACATTGATCGATCAAACTGGAAAAATCATCTTTGATACAGAAGATCGTGGTTTGAATGAGCAACGGAAAACACGACCAGAAATCAAAGCGGTTTTAGAAGGAAGCACACTTGGTACTTCTTTGCGTAGAAGTGATACATTGAATGAAGAATTGCTTTATGTTGCCTTGCCACTAAAAGTCAATGGCAAACTTGTAGCGATCATTCGCATTGCGGAACCTACAAGCGGCTTTCTCCCTCGAACGGAAAGTTTTCGTCGTTGGGTCTTTGGCTTCTTCTTAGTTTTCTTCCTTTTATTGACCTTTATGATCTATTATCTGATCTATCAAAGGAACCAACCGCTCAAAACGGTGATCCCTGTTTTGAAAAAGATGGTCAAAAATCCAGAACAGACAGAGATCATCATGCAAACTTCTGATCAATGGGAAGAATTATACCAGACGATCAATGGCTTGAGTGAACAAATGACTAAAATGTATCGTGCCTATACTACAACAGAAGAGCAACTATACAGCTTATTGAATGAATTGATGATCGGTGTTTTTCTTATCGACTCCAATGCGACACTACGACTACTCAATCCTAAGATGCAAGTTCATTTAGGTGTGAAAGATTATCAAGAAAATCAACATTACACGGAAGTGATCCGTGAACCAAAATTGATCCAGTTGATCCATCAAGTGTCTCCAGCTGAACCGATCGTCCACCAAGAAGTCACGATTGCAGACGGTACGCAAACACTTGATATCAGCTTGCGTTATTTCAATAGTTCAGAAGAAACTGGCCAAATTTTAGGCGTTGCGTATGATCTGACCAAAGTCAGACATTTAGAAAAAATGCAAAAAGATTTTGTCGGCAATGTTTCTCATGAATTAAAAACACCTGTCACTTCTTTGATCGGTTTTACTGAGACTTTGTTGGACGGGGCAAAAGAAGATCCTGAAACACTGACTGAATTTTTATTGATCATGCAAAAAGATGCGATTCGTCTGGATAAACTGATTCGAGAAATCATCCAGTTATCAAAAGATGAAGATAGTTTACATGAAACACAAACGATCTATATGGAGCCTTATTTCCAACAAGTGATCCAAAGCTATCAACCGATGATCCGTAAAAAGCAATTGACGATCAAACTGCTTGGCGAAAACAATGCCTTTATGACACATCCTGATTTGCTTTATCCGATCATCAAAAACTTGTTTGAAAATGCGATCCAATATTCAAAAGAAGAAAGTGAGATCATTATTCGCTACGAAAGTCACGAGCAACTGATTTTCTCTGTACAAGATTTTGGTATTGGTATCGATCGTGAGGATCAAGAACGGATCTTTGAACGTTTTTACCGTGTGGACAAAGCACGCAGTCGACATTCCGGTGGTACTGGACTTGGGCTATCGATTGTGAAAGAATACGTCAACTTACTACATGGAACAGTTGAAATCGAGAGTCACCCTGGTGTCGGCTCTACCTTTATTGTCACAATCCCTAAAATCAATCAAGGTGAGTATTGATAAAATATAATAAGCGTCCCTCTCCAAAAAACAGAAATGTTTTCGGAAATGGGACGCTTTTTTGTCTCTTTACTATCAGTAACTTTTTACTTCCCTCTTCTTAAAGAGGCATAGACTTTTCGCCAGCGTTTTTTCGTATGTGTCGCATCGATTTTATCTAAATGCAGATATTTTTCCACGAAAAAAGTCAACTGTCTAAAGATCGATTCCGCTGCAAAAAAGAGAATCAGTACTAATAAAATAGAAACTGGTGAGATGGCTGAAATCGAGAACAATTTATGCAAGAAGACGACAGAAAAGACGATACCACTTGCACAAAATAGCATGATCCTTGTGCGGAATTGATTCAATGGTTGACAGATTTTATAAAGGACTAAAAAGCCAACGACGATCAGCAACATCGTAGAAGCTGTTGACGTATCGGTTTTGTTTAGATTTAAAATCGAACCGCCCACAACTAATGCACCGACGACCATCATATCGGTCAAACCACCAGGGATCGCTTTTTCCAAAACATTCTCAATAAATCGACCTTGGATGCGGTTCTCATTTTCTTCCAGCGCCAATAAAAAGGAAGGTAAACCAATCGTAAATAAGCTGATCAAGGTGATTTGTGAAGGTTCCAATGGATAAGTGAAGGCAAACAAGACAGAGAAAACAGAGAGTAAAAATGAAAAGATATTTTTTACTAAGAAGAGACTGGCAGAGCGTTCGATATTATTCACTACGCGCCGTCCTTCGCCGACGATCTCTGGCATTTTAGAAAAATCTGATTCCAACAAGACGACTTGTGCCGCTTGCATAGTCGCCTCATTTCCTGATGCCATCGCAATACTGCAATCCGCTTCCTTCATCGCTAAAATATCATTGACACCATCACCGGTCATTGCAACAGTATGATTCTCTTTTAGTAAACGAACAAATTCTTTTTTCTGTTCTGGTTTGACACGTCCAAAGACGGTGTATGTTTCCATCGCTTCTGGAAATTCCTCTTCACTTAACGAAGAAACATCTACGTATCGCTCCGCGTTCATAATCCCCGCTTGTGTTGCTACGTGAGAAACGGTCGCTGGATTATCGCCAGAAATCACTTTGATCGCCACTTCTTGTTTCTTGAAATAGTCAAACGTTGCTTTAGCTTCTTGTCGGATTGGATTGGCAATCAGTAAATAGCCTAAAGGAATCACTGCTTCTTCCAAAACTTCTTGTGAAAGTACACCTTGATATTCCCCAAAAACTAATACACGATACCCTTGGCTTGTGTATGCGTTGAATTCAGGTGCATAATTTGGAAATGCTTCACGTAAGACCATTTCTGGCGCACCGAGAACATATGACTTCTCCCCAAATGTCACGCTACTATATTTTCTAACGGAAGAAAACGGGAAGATCTGCGTCGCTTTTTTGTCCGAATGCTTCGTGAAGTAGTTTTTGATTGCCTGCATCGTTTCGTTGTCTGCTTCGATAGCTTGCGCATAATCACCAAGCAATTCGTTCAATTGTTCCGCCGTTTGTTTCGCTAAAGGATTTTCAGAAAGTACCACACGCTGAACATCCATCGCATTTTCAGTGATCGTCCCTGTTTTGTCGACACATAAGACATCCACTCGTGCTAATGTCTCGATGCTCTTCATGTCATGAAGTAAAACTTGTTGTTTCGCTAAACGAGTGGCACTCATAGCTAAGGCGATCGTCGTAAGTAGGTAGAGCCCTTCTGGTATCATACCGATCAAGGCTGCTTCCATCGAAACAATACTCTCTCTCAACGAATTGCCATTGTAAAAGTAGCTTTGAGAAAACAAAGTCAGTCCAATAGGAATAATAATGATCCCGACCCATTTGATGATTCTATTCAATGAAGCAATCATCTCTGACTGTTCTCCAGTCCCCATCTCTTTAGCTTGGATCGTTAATTTAGCGATATAGGATTCATTTCCGACTTGAGTCAATTGAACGAGCGCTTGACCCGCAATGATAAAGCTACCAGACATCAGTTCGTCCCCGATCCCTTTGCTGATCTCATCTGCTTCGCCAGTCAGTAGCGCTTCATTGACTTGTAAACTCCCCTCAACGATTTTCCCATCCGCTGGTATCTGGTCTCCTGTTTTTAGAATGACCAGATCATCGAGAACCAATTCTTCGATATTTATCTTCTGTTCTTGCCCATTACGTAGCACCTTGACTGTTGCGGCATGGAGCATACTCAACTGATCTAAGATTTTTTTTGAATGGATCTCTTGATAGATGGCAATTCCTGTATTTGCTAGTATAACTGGTAAGAAAGTCAAATTTTTATAGGAACTGACAACGCATAATAAAATGGCTAAGACTAAAAAAATCAGATTGAAGTAAGTGAAGACATTCTCCATAACGATCTGTTTGTTCGTTTTAAATGTAGGGTTAGTCGCCTGATTGACAGCACCAAGACGTATTCTTTCTTGTACTTGTGCGTCTGTCAACCCTTCATTTGTGTTAGGATCGATACGTTCTAATTGTTCCAACATTTGCTGTGCATGAATTTTTCGTTGTTTTTCTTTTCTTTTCATAACTAATCCCTCAACTTTTTTTCTACTCTTTAACCATACGTTATTTTGTCAAATTAATCCTCAGATATAACTGATATTCTTCTTTCAAAACTGTCATATGGAAAAAAACGAAAAGGAAGATTGAACGATACGTTCTTTTGACAACAAAAAAAGCTTAGACTCTCAACGAGAATCTAAGCTTAATGATCAATGGTAGTCGTTATGATAGTTATTTAGATTGAAAGATCGGACAATTGACGATCTTATGATAAGTTACCTTCTGCATCACGTTCAACTTTCATCAAGCTGATTGGCAAGTAACCAAGGTCTCTAACTGGTCCTTCTTGAACTGCGTCAGTCAGCATGAAGTCTAAGAATTTCTTCACTTCTGGTTCTGGTTCGCCTTTTGTATACATATGCTCGTAAGCCCAAATTTCCCAGCTGTTGTCTGAAACATTTTCAGGAGTTGGTTCTACACCGTTGATTTTTAATGCTTGTGTCGAATCATCCAAATATGAGAATGCCAAGTAGCTGATCGCACCTGGTGTTTGTGCCACGATCTGACGTACTGTTCCTGATGAATCTTGTTCTTGAGATTGGACTGGCACTGCGCCATCTAATGCCCAGTATTCAAATGTCGCACGAGTTCCACTTCCGTTTGCACGGTTGATAACGTTGATTTCTTGATCTGCTCCACCTAATTCACTCCAGTTAGTGATTTCGCCAGTGAAAATGTCGATCAATTGTTCTTTAGTGATGTCTTCAACACCTGTTTCTTTATTTACGATTGGGGCCATCCCAACAACTGCTACACGATGGTCCACTAATGCACTCGCATCGATTCCATCTCTTTGCTCTGCAAATACATCAGAGTTTCCGATCGTTACAGCGCCTGCTGCAACTTGGCTAAGTCCTGTTCCACTTCCGCCGCCTTGGACAGAGATTTGATAGTTGGGGTTATCTTGTGTGAACATTTCTTGCGCAGCGTCCACTAAAGGTTGCAAAGCGGTTGAACCGACCGCTACGATTTTTACTTGATCATCCGAACTAGCTGAGTCGTTTGCTGCTGATCCATCCGTACTTCCTGAACCAGAACCACATCCAGCTAAGATAAAACCTAATACTCCTAAAGAAAATAAAACTTTTTTCATTTGTATGCCCCTTTCTTAGTTACAAATTGATTGTATCAGGGTACTGTAAATCCTACATATTGAATATGTAAAGTTATTGTTAAGTTGTGTAAATATCTCGTAAAATAAAAAAACGTCCGAGAAATGGACGTTTGAGAAAAATCTATATTTTTTCTGCTAATAAAGATTTTTCACGGATCTCCGTATAATAGAATAGAACAACTGCTAGAGATAACGAAGCAATCGCTATATAAAAACAAGGTTTGATGGTCAAAAAGTACATCGAAGAATAAGCTGTATCTTTAAGTCCACTTTCACTTAATCCATTAGGGCCGATGATGATTCTCGGTAGCATCGAGAAATACGATGTAAAGACGAGCATCGACGAAAACTGGATCAAATGCCAATTATACTTCTTTATAAATGTTTTTGAAACGATCAAGTTCACACTGATCAGAAAATAAAAAAGGGTCAAGGTTGGAAAATTTTTGGAAATAATAAAGCCACTTCCGTTGATGATGCCCAGAATCTCGGCACCTTGTACTACTGCATTCACCCATGTAAAAGGTAAAAGAAAAATCGGGAAAAACCAAAGGAACAAATACAATTGTTCTAGTTTTATTCTCTTTTTCATAAAAAACCTCCCAAAAGACACTCCATCTATCATACTATATTCTAATTCTCTAAAAAAACTAAGGGGATAGACTAGTTTTTTAAGAATAAAGCAATGAGAGTTTATTCATTTAATTCAGAATATTGCCAAAAAGAATTGATTATTTTAT